>CALGJN010000070.1:0-2412 GCA_937920185.1 uncultured Cellvibrionales bacterium
GTGGCGTCACTCGGGCCAACCACCTTAATCAGCGCGCGGAGTTCATTGATCTCCGCACTGCGCCCCACAATTGTTTTCAATTTTTGCACTAAATCGTCTCAACGAAGTCCAGATACCCATGATTCCCAGCTCTTCCCTGTGACCAGAATTCAACATCAACAAACACTTGTATAGGATGCAAAAGTCCCATAAAACTTTAACAACATAACATAAGTATTTATTCTAATGGCAATAAGCTCGCGCTTCAACAACCTAACGACCTGAGATTGTCGAGAATACGACAGTATCGCCGCGCATTCGCCTCAATACTAGCCAATTCATGCTTTGACCCACTAATGCTTACTATATAAGCTTAGATAATTAGCCATATATAATTATCGGGGTAACAGCATGAAAAGAGCCAAAGAAGCCGTCTTAGAGGTTTTTATCGTATTTGTCGTCGGGGGTCTCATCGGCTCAAGTCTAGCGGTGGTATCAAACCTCTTTGTCGCCGGTGTGCAATGGATGACCACGCAGCGCGCCAATGCAGATTTTTTCGACGTGACGCTTGGCGGTCAAGTGCTGTCATTTTCTAGTTTAGTATTTTTATGGGCCGCAGCGGCTTCTGTCATCATTATTAAAAAGCTTTTCTCGATCGCTAAGTGGGCGGGGCCTGCAGACTCCATGTATGCGGCACACCAACTCAACGTGCCGTTTAATGTCAAACAGGGTCTGGCGTCGACGCTAGCTGCATTTGCGTCGGTTAGCGGCGGAGCCTCAGTCGGTCAGTACGGGCCTATTGTGCATTTTGGGGCAACCATGGGAATCATCATTTCCAAACTACAACTGCGCAAACGTCTAGGATTTAATCGCTTGCCCCGCGAGGTCTATTTGGCTTGTGGCGTGGCAGCTGCTATATCGGCGGGTTTCAACGCGCCGATCGCCGGCATTATTTTTGCCCACGAAGCAATATTGCGGCAGTTTTCAGTTCGCGCGATCGCACCCATCACGGTTGCATCGATTAGCGCGAGTACCCTCGGCAACTATCTCTTTCCCGGTACCGTTACCTTTCAAATTGGTTCCTCGGCCCCGGCGTTGACCGAAGTAGTGCCATTTCTAATGGTCTTGTCACCGGTATTTGCCGTTGTCGCTATTATTTTTATGCTGTCTTTGCGCTTCGCCACAAAAACCGCCGCCTCATTAGATGTATCGCCGATGGCGCTGCCTTTTATCGGCGCGACCATCTGCGGCTTGATCGGGGTTTGGGTACCGCAAGCACTCGGCCTTGGTATCGGTAGCATCAACCAGATGATTGCCGGTGAGTTCGTGATCTCTATGCTGCTGGTCGTGTTAGTTGCAAAAATAGTCATGACCTCAGCCTGTATTGGCTTTGGTGTGTTTGGCGGAGTTTTCTCACCGGCACTGTTTATTGGTGTAACCGCGGGTGCGCTGGCGACGAAAGGATTGGTAGCCTTCGGTTTCGGCGATGTCGCGTCGGTGGTCACAGTAGCGGCAATGGCTGCCGTCAGCGCATCTGTAATCGGCGCTCCCCTGAGCGCTGTGTTGATCGTACTTGAGTTGACCCAGTCCTACGAGTATGCGGTGGCGGCCATGATTGCAGTTATGGTCTGTAGTTTGATTACCCACCGCCTGTTTGGCCACTCGTTCTTTGACCGTCAATTGCTCGACCGGGGTATTGACCTGCTCAAGGGCCGCGAAGCGATTGCGCTGGAACAACAACAACTCGCTCCATTTGCCTCGCAAGACTATATACAGGCAAGCCCAGACACGCCAGGAGACAAGGTTCGAGAAGAAATGGAACAACGCCAACACACCGAGGCCTACATTATCGATAAGGATGGGTTATTGCTGGGTAAGCTGAGCATCTACCAAGCGATTGCCTGCGGTAATGACGTGGTCTCCAATCATATGGATACCTCGCCGATCACGCTCTATGGCGATGATTCACTCAAACAATCGATGGTTAAAGTGAGTCAGTTCGTCGGGGAGAGCTTACCCATCGTAACGCGCGACAGCAACGCAATGGTCGGTAGTATCGCCGAGGGTGAATTGTTTCAAGCGGTGATCGATATACAAAGTCAAGCACGCACCATTGAGAGGGATTAAACTGGCACACACAGTCGGTCATTTAATCCACTCCACTGCGAGGAACAGCTATGCGACAACAGCTCCCAATCTTAGGGTTGATAGCGCTGCTAATGAGTACTGCGCCGGTTTACGGCGATTCTTTTGATGCCGGCCTTAGCGCCTTAAAACGCGCTCACTACGCGACCGCTATGCGAGCGTGGATAAAGATGGCCAAAGACGGCACTGCCGAGGCTCAAAATAATGTCGGTCATCTCCACGAAGAGGGATTCGGGGTAGAGCAAGACTATACCGAGGCGATGCGTTGGTATCGGCTTGCCGCCGAGC
>CALGJN010000071.1:0-5947 GCA_937920185.1 uncultured Cellvibrionales bacterium
TCTTCTATCGATATCTTGGCTCGTTGGTCATTTACGATCAGATCTAACTTGTCACTAAAGCGTGGCGAAACATAAAATACGCTTGGTTCTACGGTATCGATGCAGTGCTTCAATTCCTCGCCAGCGAGGCGCCAATTAAGGCAGGCTACGATGGCACCGATGCGCGCCGAGGCCAATTGCAACATGGTGTATTCGGGGCGGTTTTCAGACAAAATCGCCAGTCGATCGCCGGTCTTCAAACCCTGTTGCCGAAGTATACTGGCGAGCCTGTCGACGGTGTCGAGAAGTTCTCCGTAATCCCAATTGCGCTCGCCACTCTGAATGGCAAGGTGTTGAGGGCGCCAAAGGGCGCTCGCTCTAAACAGGCTATAAACGCTAGAAGAAGTTGCTGAGGTCATGGTTTTCGGGATCACTATGCAGATATTTAAAGTAACTAAAATGTAGATGTTGCATGACACAAGGTAGACAAAGTTTTAATTATATTCAAACGTTAAATCTTTACGAATCTTAAAAACCAATGGCTTTCAGTCGCCGCTAGTGCGCTTGCATTTGCGATTCAAGCGCAACGCTCGGTGGTTGCGTCGCAGTCTCGGTAAGTGGAGGCAAGCCACAGGTCGCTCTCAGGGCCTTTTTGAATAGGTTCGCAGCATTTTCCAGCCCATTGTCGGGATCGAAATACGCGTTCAACTTGGCGCCCGCCAACAACCAATAGATAATTTCACCCTTTTCCTCACGGCTCTCTGGATTGGCGTCCGAATCAGTAAACAGCGTCGACAAGATCTGCTTACAATTGCGATCCATCTCTAATTTAAAGTCACTCAGTATCGGGTCATTAACCGCCACGCCAATTGCCTCATACATAAATCCCGAGGTCGAGCGGTTGATATCATCGTTAGAAATAAACAAAAAGTCCGTTACATAGTCAATTTTTTCGTCGAGCGGTAAATCAATCATCTGACTCAAACCCAGCACCACAACTTCACATTGCTGCTGGCAACAATTGCGCAGTAAATCCTGTTTCGAATCAAAATAATAAAATATGTGGCTGGGAAATAATCCCGCTTCTTTGGCGACATCTGCCATTGCTGTATTGGCATAGCCCTGCTGACTCACGCAGCGTTTAAACGCCTTAATAATGGCTTGTTTGCGCAGTGTTCCCTTGGGTTTAGTCGGTTTTTTAATCACCATAATACATTCCCCGTCATGTCGATAGTCGATTGACAACGCACGCGCCGTGCCCTTTTTTATAGGATCTTACGGTATTGGGTTGAGGTGGATACAGCGGTCGGCGCTAAAAATCGCTAACCAACTAGATCCAATACCGCGACGCATACTTGAATTTTATTTAATATTACTCCAAGCTCCGCAACAAATAAAGCGCAACTCGCAGGTACTCTATCATCAAAAGCCCTGTAACGAGCGATAACTACGGAGTAAAAACGATGAATGATGATCAAATCGCAAAGGGTCAATTGAGGTTAGCCAACAAAGTCGCTATCGCAACCGGTGCGGGTTCTGGTTTAGGTCGCGCCACTGCCATGCATTTCGCCAAACAGGGCGCCAGCGTCGCGTGCGTAGACATCGACCTCGACGCAGCGACTGAAACAGCCGCTCTTATCGATTCAATGGGCGGTGCCGCAGTGCCACTGTGGGCTGACATAGCCTCGCCAGAAGCCAACGAGAGCATGGTTGCGAAAACTCTAGAGCGCTTTCAGCGCGTGGACATCTTGTTTGCCAACGCGGGTATACCCCATGCGGGCTCCGTCACTTCAACCACGATCGAGGACTGGAACCGAGTCATAGCCGTCAATCTCACCGGCGTATGGCTATCCAATAAGGCTGTCCTACCCACCATGATCGCCCAGGGTAGCGGATCAATTATTAACCAATCATCGATCTCGGCTCTCGCCGGTTTTAGCGGCGTAGCGGCCTACACAGCCGCCAAAGGCGGCGTTATTTCGCTCACTCGGCAAGCGGCAGTCGAGTACGCCGAGCAGAACATCCGCATCAATGCCATTTGTCCCGGCACGGTACATACGCCACTGGTGACCGCAACTTATGAACAGCGCGGCGGCGCAGAAATGGGCAAACCGCTACCGCTCGACGAGGCGCTCGCCGTAACAGCGGCGAAATACCCATTAAAACGAATAGGTTCCGTCGACGACATCGCGCAGATGGCCATCTTCCTCGGGTCGGACGAATCTTGCTGGATTACTGGAGCGATTTTTCCAGTCGACGGCGGCTATACCGCAGCATAAAACATAGCTCGGTGAAGTCCCTGGCCCGCGCCGGTATCGCCGGGCGGTAACCGCTATGGAACACCGGTGTGAAGTCGCATCGAGCTATCCCCGGTTGCGGGTCACAAAACAGCGATCAACTCATCAGATAGACTAGGCAGGCGCGCGGCTGACTGCGGCCTCAAAGCTAACTATTGCCAACGGGTAAAGCACTGTACAATCGCGACTCGTGGGATTGCGCAAGACGGCGCAAAAAATATCCTGGCATAGATTAGAACTAGCACTTGGAAGCTACCCGTTGACGATTGATAGAAAATTCTGCGTTGCCCCGATGATGGACTGGACCGACAGATTTTGTCGTTATTTTTTCCGGCTCATCAGTCAGCATGCGGTGCTCTACACAGAAATGGTTACCAGCGGCGCAATCATTCATGGCGACGCTCACCGCCATCTCGAAAAGCATCGCCACGAGCACCCGGTAGCACTGCAACTGGGCGGCAGTGACCCCCATGATCTAGCTCGCGCCTGCAAAATAGCCGGCGATTATGACTACGCTGAAATCAACCTCAACTGCGGTTGCCCCAGCAATCGCGTACAAAATGGCCGTTTTGGTGCGGTAATGATGAAGGATGCGACGCTGACTGCCGACTGCGTTGCCGCCATGCGCGATGCGGTCGACCTGCCTATCACCGTCAAGCACCGTATCGGCGTCGACGACTGCGATTCTTACAATTTTCTCTGCGATTTTGTCGGAACCGTTGCCAACGCCGGCTGTAAGGTATTTTTGGTGCACGCACGAAAGGCGTGGCTCAAAGGTCTGAGTCCCAAGCAAAATCGTCAAGTTCCAACGCTCGATTACCAGCGCGTTTATCGTTTAAAAAAAGATTTTCCGCAACTGGATATCATCATTAATGGCGGCGTTAACACGCTCGAGCAGGCATCTGAGCACTTGCAATTCATCGACGGCGTGATGCTCGGCCGCGAAGTCTACGCCAACCCCTATCTTCTCGCGGGTGTCGACAGAGCGTTCTACGGTGCCACCGAAGCACCCAAATCGCGGCATCAAATCGCCACAGAATTGCTAATCTTTGTTGAACAGGAACTCTCTCGTGGCGTAAAATTGCAGTCGATAACTCGGCATATGCTGGGACTGTTTCACGGCATGCCGCGCGCCCGACAATTCCGCCGGCACCTCAGTGAAAATGCCTACAAACCCAACGCCACGATCGATGTACTGATCGACGCCCTAAGCCTCACCACAGGAACTTCAGCAGCATGCAAAGTCAACTCGATCAGCTAAAACAAATGACCACAGTGGTTGCCGACACCGGCGATTTTGAAACCATCGCCCAGTATCAACCGGAGGACGCCACTACCAATCCCTCACTGCTTCTGAAAGCGGCGCAAATGGACGCCTATCGCGCTCTGGTGAGCGACGTGCTGGCGGAGGTGGCAGCCCTGTCACTGTCGTCTGACGAGCAGTGCGCCCGAGCCATGGACCTACTCGGGGTTCGTTTTGGTGAAAAAATTCTTGCCCTGATA
This sequence comes from uncultured Cellvibrionales bacterium, assembly GCA_937920185.1. Taxonomy (GTDB): domain Bacteria; phylum Pseudomonadota; class Gammaproteobacteria; order Pseudomonadales; family Porticoccaceae; genus TMED48. Next base: position 3,780 of record CALGJN010000071.1, read on the forward strand.
CCGGGGCGTGTGTCGACCGAAGTAGACGCACGCTTGTCGTTCGACAAAGCTGCGTCGATCGCCAAGGCCCGCGAACTAATAGCCCACTACGAAACCGCAGGCATAGAACGGGGTCGAATATTAATTAAAATGGCCTCTACCTGGGAGGGAATCTGTGCCGCCCGCGAGCTTGAAAGAGAGGGCATCAACTGTAATTTGACCCTACTGTTCAATTTTGCTCAGGCCGCCGCTGCCGCTGACGCCGGAGCGTTTTTAATCTCGCCGTTTGTCGGTAGAATCCTCGATTGGTACCGCGCTAACACCAGCAAAACCGACTATACCTGTGCCGAGGATCCCGGCGTAAAATCGGTCACCTCGATCTATAACTACTATAAACAACGTGGCTACCAAACCATCGTCATGGGTGCCAGCTTTCGCAACACCGGTCAAATAACCGAGCTTGCTGGCTGCGATAGACTCACAATCAGTCCACAGTTACTCGGCGATTTGGCCGCCAACCACACGCCTTTAACGCGCAAGCTGGATCCAAAACTGGCCTCTGAGACTGTGGCATTTGAACTCGGTGGCGAGAGCCAGTTTCGCTATCGACTGAACGATGATGCCATGGCCTCGGAAAAGCTTGCCCAAGGTATCCGCAGCTTCGTCGCCGACCAGGTAAAACTTGAAGCTTGGCTAAGGGAGTTTTAAAACATGTTGACGCGTATCAAAGAATTTTTTACTCAGCGCATTTTAGAAGCCGAAGAGGCCGATCAAAGCCCAGAAAAATTGGCTGTTGCGGCTCTCCTTATAGAAGTCATGGTGATCGATGACGATCTCGCCGAGAGCGAACTGGCGAGCATCACCCAATCGCTGAGTAACCTGCTGGCGCTGTCTGCCGACGATATTGAGGAATTAATCACTCTGTCGCGCAGCGAAGTGGAAAATGCCACCTCGCTCTACGAATTCACCCGTCAGATCAATCAGCATTACGATCTGGAGAAAAAGAAACAATTGATGGTTTCCCTATGGCGGGTGGCCTACGCCGATGGGGTTCTAGATAAATATGAAGAGAGTATTATTCGTAAAATTGCCGACCTCATCCACCTTCGCCACGCCGAGTATATCCAATGCAAACTCGCCGCTCGCGAGCCCGTTTAGCAGCCTGATTCCAATGCTTGGATCAGGTCGGTAAACTGATCGCTGTTTTTCGGTGACAACTGGATCAAGGTTTTGTGGGCCTCTAGTACCTGACGGCGCGTTTCATCGACCTCGGGCGTGACGGTGGCTAAATCACTGACTGTGCCACAGGGCGCTAACAGGTCCTGATGAATATCAAAAATGTCCTCGAAACCCATGCAATCCAGAGTCCGCAAAATACTCGGGTGATGGCAGAATACCTGCACATTGATACCGTACTCTCGTTGACAATGAAGACCTAATTTAGCCAATACCCCGAGCGTGGTACTGTCGAGACACTCGGCCTCGAGCATATCCACCACCACACCATTGACTGCCTTACTACCAAAGATAGTATCCATATGACGATTGAGCGTTCCACACAGCGTGACGCGCACGTCGCCGGTTAATTTGAGAAGATAATTGCCCGATTCGTCGTAAACTAAAATCTTTCCGGCGCTCACGTCACATTCCTCGAGTCAGCAGCAGCAATGAAATATCGTCCTGCGGCTCTTCAATATAATCGATTTTAAGGGCCTCTTTAAGATCTTCAAGCGTTCCCGATCGAGTCCCGAGGAGTTTGAGGATGGCGGCTTCTTTATCGGCAATTTGGGCTTCTGGAAACAGGTCAAAGACACCATCAGACAGCAGCACTAGAGAGCTGCGCTCAGGCATTTTCAATTCTTCGACGTGCCATGTAACGTCCTCAAAAATCCCCACTGGCTTGCCTTTTCCCGGCAAAAACACCGCCTCACCATCGACCACTAAAATCGGTGGCGGTAACTGCGCCCCCGCCACATAACGCATAACATTGTTGTCCATGTCGACAGACCCGGCGAACAGCGTCATGTGCTTGCCCAATCCGGTAGCCAGCATTTGACTATTGATGTGTTCTACCAGTCCCTGAGGAGCCATTGCCAATGCCGCGTAATCCTCTTCTAATTGGTGACGGCGAATGACACGCCCGACCATAAATCGCAGCAACACAGTAACAAACGCCGACGATGCCCCAT
>CALGJN010000072.1:0-3645 GCA_937920185.1 uncultured Cellvibrionales bacterium
TTAACCTTGATCTAAAGGCGAAGAACGACATGGACATAATGGACAGTATCCGCGAGCAGGTGGAGAACAATACGGTTATCTTGTATATGAAGGGCTCGCCCAATCAACCGCAATGTGGATTTTCTGCGAAGACCGTACAGGCTGTGATTGGCTGTGGGCAGAAATTTGCCTACGTCGATGTGCTTTCAAACCCGGAAATACGCGCCAATTTACCAACCTATGGCAACTGGCCGACGTTTCCCCAGTTATGGGTCGGTGGGGAGTTGTTGGGAGGTTGCGATATCATCACCGAAATGCACGACAACGGTGAATTAAAGCCGATTATAGACGAGGCTGTTGAGGCCTCCAGCGCCGACCAATAGCGACCTCTGGCAACTGTTAACGCCGCTTGTTGGTAACCGGCGGCTCGAGTCGTCGGTTGGGTTGCTGCCTAGCCGTTTCGAGCACTTTTCCAAGGTTTCTGAATCTGGTCGCGCTTGACGCTGAATTGCCCGCTTTTTCGATCCTCAAAAAAGTACATCAAAGCTTTTTCAACGACTGGAAATGCCAGCTCGTGCCAAGGTATTTGGCTTTCAGAAAACAGCGCTACTTCGGATGACTCAGAACTCACTGCGTATTCTGGCCGCTCCATTTTGGCCCGATAGAAAACGTACACTTGGTGTATTTGAGGTATATCGAATAGTGCATAGAGTTCGGCGTCTACGACGGTCGCGTAGGATTCTTCGTAGCACTCGCGAAGGGCACCGTCCAGCGTCGATTCGCCATTCTCTAAAAACCCCGCTGGGAGTGTCCACAAACCTAATCGCGGTTCGATAGCACGTCGGCAAAGCAATATTTTGTCTTCATAAACAGGTAAGACACCGACGATAACCCGGGGATTTTGGTAATGCACAAGCTCGCACGAATGGCACGTAAAGCGCGGGCGGTTGTCGCCGACGGGAATTTCGCTTACGACTGGATCGCCGCAATTGGAGCAGTACTTCATGGCATTTTCAACCCGACCTAAACCCAGAGTATAATGCACTAATGCTTGAAACACTTATGCAAAATTTAAAAATTTTTCCCCTCACTAGGCCGCGCCCAGATCCTAGTAGCGATGTCGCGCACGCGGCGGTATTACTACTCCTTTGCGGGCCAGCCGAGGATCCGTCGATTCTGTTGACGCAGCGCTCTAACCAAGTCAATCGCCACCCCGGCGAAGTGGCCTTCCCCGGCGGGATGTGGGAAGCCGACGATGGCGATTTGTTGATGACGGCTCTGCGCGAGGCAGAGGAAGAAATCGGTGTCGAGGTCGGCGCTGTCGACCCACTTGCGACATTGCCGGACGCGTCACCGATGCGCGGACGCGTCACTGTCACACCATTTGTTGGGTTGATGCAAAGCGACAGTGCATTGATTCCAGCACCGGCTGAAATTGCGGCAATTTTTCGCGTTCCAGTGGGCTATTTGTTGGAGCCCAAAAACTACGGGTATTTCACCTTTGAACACCAGGCTAAAAACTATAGATTACCGCATCTAGATTTCGCCGGATACCGGGTTTGGGGCTTTACCTTAAAGGTATTAGTAGATATGTTAAACGCTAGTATGTCGGCCGCTATCGACTTAGACTACCCAAAGCTACCCAGTTGAGCTGGGACAAACAACGCAGATAGGCAAACGAAAAAATGATTTATACATTTGGCGACGACTGCCCGAGTATTGATGACAGCGCGTTTATCGCAGCGAGTGCGGATATTATCGGCGCGGTGATCATAAAGGCGCAGGCAAGCGTCTGGTTCAATGCGGTGATTAGGGGCGATTGCGATCTGATCGAACTGGGCGCGCGCTCAAACATCCAAGACGGTGCGGTGGTGCATGCGGATGTTGGACAGCCGATGAGCATCGGTGAAGATGTCACCGTCGGGCACCATGCGATGCTGCATGGGCGTTCGATCGGTGACCGTACATTGATTGGCATTAACGCGGTTGTTTTAGACGGTGCGCGGATAGGCAGTGATTGTTTGATTGGCGCCAACACGCTGATTAAAGCGGGTTCCGATATACCCGATGGATCGATGGTGGTCGGTTCGCCGGGCAAAATTATTCGTCAAATTGATGCGCAGACGCGGACATTTTTACTGCATTCAGCGCGTCATTATGTCGACGTGGCGGCATCGATGAAGGTCGATTGCCGGGAGGTGGTTCGGTGATAAACCAGCAACCGGTGGCGTCGCCCTGCACGGGCATTTGCACCTTGAATGCGGATAAGGTCTGCGTTGGCTGTTTTAGAACCAGCCACGAAATCTTCCAGTGGCGGGGCCTCGATAATGCCGGTCGGCGCGAGGTGTTGGCGCTGTGTAGCGAACGCGAAGAGCGCGACGCCCAATCGGGCTAGGTTGGTGCGCGCTGCTGGTGTGAACTGGCCGATTCAAAATTCGCCCCCGCAGCGAGGCTGCGGCTTGTTGCGGCGGCGCTTTTACGGCTCTTCGGTCTCCTCAACCTCGAGGCAGACGCCGACAAACTTGGTAATCATGACGGTATTGTATTCCTCGGTTTCGAATCGATAGCGGTCGACCCGAAAACTCACGTTGCCGTCTGGCATCCGTTCCAACTGTTCTAGCGCCAGTCCGTTGAGCGTCTTTGGTCCGTCGGTGGGTAGGCTCCACCCCGTCGACTTATTGATTTCGCGGATGGTTGCAGCCCCGTCTATCAGGTAACCCCCATTGCGATGCACGACGATATCGTGATCTTGATTGGCGGCGTGGCTGGTGAAATCACCGACGATTTCCTCGAGAATATCTTCCAGCGTGACCAGACCCTGGACTTCGCCGTACTCGTCGACAACAATTCCGAATCGGCGGCGGTTTTTTTGAAAATTGAGCAGTTGTGTGGTCAAGCTGGTTCTTTCCGGAATAAAGTAGGGCTCCTCCGAAAAGCGTTGAATGGCGTTGTGCGTTAGCGTCTCTGATCGCAGCAGATGGTGACCCTTGCGAACCTGAAATAATCCAACGACATTGTTAATGTCGCCGTCATAGACGGGCAAGCGGCTGTACTCCGATGCAAATATCTGCGCCATTAAGTCGTCTATTGGATTCTCCAAATCGAGTCCGACGACTTCGGTGCGCGGTATCATTATATCCTCGACGGTGACGTTTTCTAAATCCAGAATGCCCTTCAACATCCGCTGATGATTATCCGATATCTTATGACCGGAACTGTCGACTAACGACTTTAACTCTTCGGTGTCCAGTCCATCGTCGCGGTTCTTGTTGGGGTCAAATCCGAGCAGACTAATCAGGCTGTTGGTCAGTTGATTGATCATCCACACTAGCGGTGATAGCACTTGCAGCATCGGCTTTAAAAGATGACTGGCTTTAAACGCAAACCACTCAGGGTTCTGCGCAGCAATACTCTTCGGGGTGACCTCTGAAAACACCAGGACCAAGATGGTTAAGGTGGCGGTTGCTACCCAAGGTGCGGCGGCTGGACCGACGTAGAGAACCGCCAACATATTGGCAATAATAGCGGCGAGAATATTGACTGCGTTGTTGCCGATCAGGATCAGGCCAATCAGCTTGTCCGGTTTGGCAAGCAGCTTTGCGGCTCTTCGCGCGCCGGCGCTTTTTTTACTCTGGTGGCGGAGTCGATAGCGATTGAGCGACATCA
>CALGJN010000073.1:0-6556 GCA_937920185.1 uncultured Cellvibrionales bacterium
CGCGAGGGTATCGCGCAATTCTTGGGCTAGGGCTTTGCCGTCGATATTCATTATTTTCCTTATTTGCTATCCGAGTTTAATTTGAGGGCTCCATAATACGGTAAATCGATGCTCGAGGTTTATCTGTGTGCGACTGCTGGGTTGCTTTCAGGGTCGTTGTCTGTCAAAAGTCGCATGCTCGACCTCGGGGTTGCCGGATTTTGGTGGTTATCGCGCGGATTTTCGGTTGCGTGAGGGAGTATTGTGCGCTCGGTGTTTGGGGTCAATTGCTTGCATTTTAGTGCTTAAATTTACCTGCATAAATTTACCTGCTCAACTATACCTGCTCAACTATACCTGCTTGGGATTAAGTATTAGCATTTCAGTGCTTTGCGGCAAGTTTTTCAGACCCAGCGAAGACATCGCCCGATTTTCCTCGTCGCAGGCGATGGCGCCAATGCATGGGCTTGGCCAGACGTTCGGCGCCACGTTATAAACCCAGGCGATGCTCGGCCTATTTATGCACTCGGGCGTTAATTTCTCTATTGAATGCCCACCAGCGGCCTGTAAAGTGACCGCAGCGCTCGTTGGATACTTTGACACACCGGCGGATGAGCGCGCTTAGCGGGAGTGTTTAGCGGCGCTTTATCTACCAAAATAGCCGCGCAAAATAAGGCGGTCATGCCGCCATTCGACTACAGGGTGATTTTCGCGATTATGGTACAGTTCAGGCCAATCGTTGCTGGGGATGATTAAAAAGGAGTAATTACGTATCAAATTTATTGCCACCGATGTCTCGGATACACGCCGTAAAATGGTCGACATGGCGACCTCTCAGTTAGACCGGCAGGGGTTTGCAATCGACCGCTATTTTTATCGCTCGCATGTGACCTACGAGGCGGAGTTAGAAAACATTGTATTCAAAAGCTGGTTGTACGCTGGCCACATCGGGCAGCTCGCCAACAATGGCGATTATTTTTTGCTCGAGCTCGGCGAGGACTCGATCATTATCAGCCGTGATGAAGACGGCCAAATCTGTGCCATGCACAATGTTTGCCGCCACCGTGGCGCCCGTGTCGTCGAGGAACTCAGCGGTAACCGTCGAGCCTTTGTGTGCCCATACCATGGCTGGGCTTACGGTAGCGACGGCGCGCTCAAACGAGCACGAGGGATGGATCAACTAGCGGGATTTTCGCGTGCCGATTACGGGTTAAAAAAGGTGCGGTTTGAAGTTTTTCAGGGCATGATTTTTATCAATTGCGACCCGCAGGCAGCCGATTTTGCCGCTCCGCTGGCGAACATAACGCGTCAGTTGGGGGCCTATGACCTTGCCAATGCCAAGGTGGCCGAAGCGAAAACCTACCGCATCAACGCCAACTGGAAACTCTGTTTAGAAAATTACCTCGAGTGCTACCACTGTTCGAGCTCGCATCGCGAATACGCAAAATTACATACCCTGCAGGCGGCGTATGAAAAGGTCAAGCCGCTCAATGAAGCGATGTTGGCGCGCGCCGAAGGGATCACTGGCGTGGCTGGGATCGCCGATAAATACCGCGCCTACTACAACCACGCCTCGGGCTTTGGCACCTGTTCGTACCACAGCCGATACGCGCTCTATGATGGCGTTAAAACCGGCAGTGAAAACGGTCAGCCGGTGGCGCCATTGATGGGTTACATGCGGGGTTACGATGGCGGTGCGGGTGACTTTCAGATGGGTCCACTGACGTTTATGCTCAATTACCCTGACCACTGTGTACTCTATCGCTTTGTTCCGAGAAGCTTGACCGAAACCGATATGACGCTGGTCTGGTATGTTAATGGCGATGCCGAAGAGGGTGTTGATTATGACAAAGAGAAGCTTGTGTGGTTGTGGCATCAGACCAGTTTAGAGGACGAGTACATCATCTTGCGTAATAGCGAGGGGGTGAATTCGAGATTTTATCAGCCAGGGCCATACCACCCCGAGCACGAGTCTACCTGCATGGAGTTTGTCAGCTGGTATCTGAAAACAATGGCTCAGATCGCCGCTTAATTGGCGCCTTAACGCCAGCCGTTACGAGTAAAAATCAGCGTCCTGTGAGCGATCGCGCTCTTGTATATTAACCTTTTTATTTGGCGGCGTATTTATCGCACAACCCATCCCCGGCGTTCGGTTTGGCGCAATAAACAAACAGCTCGATTGGGGCGGTCTAAGCGCGCGCCTGCGGTTCTGGGATTCTCTTGGCATCCGTTGGCTAATTAATCCGAATGCACTTAATCCAGATGCACTTAATCCAGATGCACTTAATCCAGATGCAATAAAACCGACGCTAACCCGCAGTTATCCAATATTCTCCGATAATCGGTTGTTTAATGGGCCCATCAGGTTTTACAGTAGTCTACTTGAGTTGTTATGCAGTGCTTTTTTACGCGACTCCAAGCCCAGACGTCACCACAAATCGCGGGGCAGTTATGCAGCAAAAGCCGACAGATCTATCCATGGACGCCTATTGGATGCCGTTTACCGCTAACCGCGATTTTAAGAAATCACCGCGGTTGATCGCCTCCGCCCAAGGCCATCACTACCTTGCCAACGACGGGCGCAAGCTCTACGACGGATTTTCTGGTCTGTGGACGTCGGGTGTTGGACACTGCCACCCAAAAATCGTCGCTGCGGTGCAGCATCAGGTCGCCGAAATGGATTTTTGCATGGGTTTTCAACTCGGCCACAACAGTGCCTTTGAGCTGGCGAACCAACTGACGCAACTTGCGCCAGAGGGGCTCGACCACTGTTTTTTTACCAATTCGGGCTCCGAGTCGGTGGACACCGCGCTGAAGATAGCGCTCGGCTATCACCGCGTCCGTGGCGATGCCGAGCGGGTGCGCTTAATCGGCCGCCAACGGGGCTATCACGGGGTTAATTTTGGTGGTATTTCGGTTGGCGGTATCGGTGCAAATCGCAAGATGTTCGCCGCCAATTTAATCAATGCTGTCGATCATCTAGCGCACACCCACAATTTGCAATATGCGGCTTTTAGTCACGGCCAACCGACGTGGGGGGCGCACTTGGCCGAGGAACTCGAGGCGCTGGTGTCGCTTCACGATGCCAGCACTATCGCGGCCGTGATCGTCGAACCGGTGGCTGGGTCGACCGGTATTTTGCCGCCGCCCGTGGGCTATTTGGAACGCCTGCGTGAGATCTGTACGCGGCACGGTATTTTGTTGATTTTTGACGAAGTGATCACCGGTTTTGGTCGTATTGGTGCGCCGTTTGCTGCGCAGCGCTTTGGCGTTCGGCCGGATATTATAACCGCCGCCAAGGGGCTGACCAACGGCGTTGTGCCAATGGGTGCGGTATTGGTTAGCGATGACATTCAACGAGCTTTTATGCAGGGCCCGGAGCAGGCGGTCGAACTGTTTCATGGCTACACTTATTCGGGGCATCCACTCGCCGCTGCGGCGGCTCTTGCGAGTCTAGAGGTATATCGCGAAGAGGGCAGCTTTGCTCAGGCGCTGGCTCTAGAAACATTGTTTGCCGAGGAGCTTCATCGATTTGACCATCATCCGATGATTATCGATGTGCGCAATTTTGGGCTGATGGGGGCCCTGGAGTTGGCGCCCAGAGAGGGCGCGCCGGGCGCGCGTGGTCTCGAAGTTCACAAACGGTGCTTTTGGGAGGAAAATTTAGTGCTGAGAAACAGCATGGACATCATCCAATTTTCACCGTTCTTAAACTCTCGGCCGACGGACATTCGCAGCATGTTTGCCGCGGTCCGGCGGGTCATCGATGCACTGACCTGAGAGCGCTAGTTGCGCGCCATTGCTAGTGGGTGCGAGTCACAGACCGGTTTAATCCCTTAGCGGGCGATTATTTGGTCTATAGTAAGGTTGCTCGCCATATGGCGACACACCAAAAAGGAGTTTGGTATGTCGATGGTGCCCCGTGCCCCATTTAGTTTTATCTCTCGTGCGTATGCTATAGGCCCCGTCTGTTATGCGCTTTAGCGAAATTCGTCGGACGCTTTGCGCGTGGTGGGTGATCGCAAAACGTCGCATCGCCAGTGGTGTGGTCAGCGCGTCTGGCGATTCGACCGTAAATTGCGCGCCCAGTGCGATGTCGCCGCAGATTGGCGCACGCAGCCCGCAGTTGGCGCAAATTAATATCGCCGTCAGCGACATCGACCGAGCGCTGAATTTTTATCGCGATGTCGTAGGCCTGACATGTCTGGGTAAAGCCGAACCAAGTCTCGCGTTTTTAGATGCCGGCGGTGTTCGGTTGATGCTCAGTGCTTATCGGGGCAACAAGGCGCAGTCAAATAATTCGATCATCTATTTTAAGGTGTCGGACATCGAATCGATGCATCGCGTCATGGTTGGACGGGGCGCCCAAAGTGAACGCCCCCCGGGGTTTGCCGTGGACATGTCCGACCACCAATTATGGACCAGTTTTGTGCGCGATCCAGACGGCAATTTGGTGGGTTTATTGGAGGAGAAATCGTCTGCGTGATAGCGTGAAATCGATCGGAGCTAAGGGGTGTAGATGCTCAGGCAAAAAATAATTCATGGCAAAAATTTAAAATTATCCGCAGATCTTGATGTGGGTGGCAATGTTGTCCTCGTGCATGGTGGTCAAACCGATCGAGCAACACGACCATATTGCCCTGCTTGATGGTAGCCAAGTCAGAGGGATAAGGTTTGAACCCGGCAGCGCCCATAGCTATGAGACGTTTAAAAGTTATCAAGTATTGGCAGAAATGATTGCTCATACACTAGACCTCGGCATGCCAGAGTTCGGCAACCTAATGGTCGAGACATTAATCCCCCTGATTGTTGGTGGCCGGCTGTTTTACCTATTTAGTGATTCGCTTATGCCCTACTTGCCGGCGGGCTATGATGACAATTACCAACCGTTGGAGCCGCCATTTAGGGTGCGCCAGTTCTCTGCGGGATTCGGCTTCATCAGCGATGTCAGGAGTTACCAAAATTACTCGCCGCGATGATGGAGGGGAGGGGGTTATCGGCGCAAAATCAATGCAATTTACGGCTCCCTCAAACGCAGGTAGCCCTCACCCATAACAGCTAGCCACGGGAAACTATTTTTAATATGCAAATAATAAACAATCCACAGATGCCGCGAAGTAATGGGCATTATTCGCAATGTATCGCCCATGGCGGGATTCTCTATTTGTCGGGACAGTTGCCGATCGATCCGCTGACTAAACAAATACCAGAAACCATTGAGGCGCAAACGGATCTGGTATTTAAAAATGTTGAAACCATTTTGCTGGCGGCCAACAGCGACAAAAATAAAGTCTTGCAAGTGCGGCTGTATATTCCCAGCGTCGAGCTTTGGGACAGTGTGAACGAACGGTACAGCGTATTTTTTGCGCAGCACAAACCGGCTCGATGCATTGTACCTACCCGCGAACTGCATTTTGACTGTTTGATCGAGGTGGAAGTCAAGGCGATACAGGGTGATTGAAATACCTAGCAAAGAAGAGGTTCTCGCCGCGCATCAGCGGATTAAATCGCTCGTTCATCATACGCCGGTGCTGAGTTCGAGGCTAATCAACGACATCGTTGGTGCGCAGGTAGTTTTTAAATGTGAAAACTTTCAAAAAATGGGCGCTTTCAAAATGCGTGGGGCAACCAATGCCATACTGCAATTATCCAGTGCGCAAAAAGACAATGGTGTGGTGACCCACTCCTCGGGTAATTTTGCCCAGGCACTGGCGCTGGCCGCCTTCAATTTGGGGGTCAAGTCGTTTATCGTCATGCCAATCACGGCCCCCCAAGTCAAAAAAGACGCAGTGGTCGGGTATGGCGGTGAAATTATTGAGTGCCAACCTACGCTTAAAGCGCGCGAGCATGCCGCGAAAATCGTTGGTCAACGGCACCAGGCAACATTTATCCACCCGTCGAATGATATCGACGTTATTCTTGGTCAGGGCACCGCTTGCGTCGAGTTGTTGGCAGAACACCCCGATTTAGAGGTTATTTTCACCCCGGTTGGCGGTGGCGGTTTAATCGCCGGCACCGCACTGTCAGCCCATCATCTTGCACCTGAGTGCCGAGTTTTTGGCGGCGAACCCTTCGCCGTAGATGACGCCTACCGGTCACTGAAGAGCGGTGTTATTGAATCCAATACTTCGACAAACACCTTGGCCGATGGCTTAAAAACTGAGTTGGGTGATCAAAATTTTCCGGTGATTAAAAAATATGTTGAAAAGATTATTCGCGTCCAGGAAAGTGAAATCGTCGATGCCATGCGCTTGATCTGGGAGCGTTTAAAAATAGTTGCCGAACCTTCGGCGGCGGTTGCTCTAGCAGCTTTAGTCAAACACAAGGCGGCGTTTCAGAATCGACGTATCGGTATCATTATTTCTGGCGGCAACGTTGATTTAGACCGCTTGCCGTTCACCAGTTAATGGCGATGGCGCAACAATGTGCCGCTGCTCGGTTTTATTAGTCATCAGTTAACCGAGTAAAACATGGATGTTATGGATCAGCTTGAGGGAGGGTTGCACTATAATTAAATTATTTTTGCAATCGCTGGGTGAAAAAATCCACGCTGACCTTAACCTTGGGCACCTGATAA
>CALGJN010000074.1:0-6551 GCA_937920185.1 uncultured Cellvibrionales bacterium
AGCTAGCTTCTGCAATCGTCAAACGGCACCCAGAAAAGTGTTATCTTTTTGCGCCCCTGAAAATCTCGCTCGGGTTGAAGTTGGCTTTAAAGAAGAATTTGCCAAAATACTCGACCGTGGATTTACGCAACAGGAGCTGGATGACACTCGAGACGGTGTGCTGCAAAACAGCCGTATAGACCGCGCTAAAAATAACCGTTTAGTGGCAACGCTAGCGGGTAATATTGACCTTAACCGCACCATGCAATGGGACAAACGTTACCAAAAAGCTCTGATGGCGCTCTCTGTCGAGGATGTCAACGCCGCAGTCAAACGCCACCTGTCCATGGAGGATATGTCGATAATCAAAGCGGGTGATGCGAACAAAATTAACCCAGACACCAAGGGTTCAGGCAACGACTAAAATCTGTTGCGCCAAGAGTCTGTTTGAGTTGTCGGCTTAGCAGGCTCTAATAACGCGGTTTACAACGCCTAAACTGCGGCTCAAACGCATCACTTGATTGCTAGTGTTTTGGAAATACGCCAAGGACCTTTTGGAGGGCAGAGCGGCAAGGGGAAAGCCAGCTACAAGCGAGTGAAAAGAAAAGGGCAAAGGCTCTACTTTGGCAATGGTCGGTTATTTTTGCGCCTAGTGTGCGATGTCAATGCGCCAAAATGACTGCATCAATCGGTATCGTTGGGCACCTATTGGCAGGCAGTATGGCGGCTAACCCTTGAGCTGGGTTATTCTCGCGATGATTCTTGTCAAGTAGTGAGCAACAGATCGCAGGTCTAGTGCTTTTGGATTATTGACGATTGTCAGGAAAGCCGTGTATGTTAAAGCAGATTTCAGTGTCCGCCAGCAATATTAGTGAATGGCTTTGGCTTAAAGCTTCTTTGCTTGGTTGCAACATTTATCTGTTTGCATGAAATTCTTAAGAATTGTGTTGGTTGATGTGATGCACCATGTTCCTCACTGAGCGGTGTAATTAATGGTTGCAACGGAGGTCAATGGAGTGACTTTGAAAACAGTCATAGGGAGCTTTGCACTCACCCTGAGTGTCACGCTGATGAGTGGTTGCGGAGGCGGTGGCTCTAGTTCTAATTCTAACGCTCAGGCTTCGGCCACTTCATCCACATTACAGATGTCCATCGTCGGTCCTGATTCAGTCTGGTCCGACCAAACCGACTGGCGCGCGACAGCGCAGGTAACCACAACGGATGCGGGCACGGTGACCTATTCAATCGACGCCGGCACCACGGGCTTGCAGATTGATTCGGCGTCGGGGGTGATCAACGCAGCCAGTACTTCGCCGATCAGCCTCGACGCGGGGGAACATACCTTTACTGTTTCCGCCACCAGCGATTCTGGCGCCTCGGGAACTGGCGAATACAGTATTACCAGCAAGGTCGTTTTAACCGGTCATCTGTTGCAGTCTGGTATCGAAAGGGGCATGACTGTGTCACGGGAGGGTCTTTTTAGATTTTTCGCATTGGATGAACCCGGCTCAGACCTAGACCTGGACCTATCGAACTGCTTGGGAAAAATAACCGTGGACGGTACAGCGCTGTCTGGAACGGTGAGATGCAATGGCGTGTTGCAGAAAAAAGATGAGAGCTATAGCTTTTTGGGTGATGTCGTGGAGCATACCGCCATCAGCTTTACCAGCAAAACCTATGTTGATGGCTCCAACGCGGGCACTACCAACACCGTGGCGGACGTTTTTGAGTACCGACTGCGAGGGGCTCAGATCACCGAGACGCTAGAGAGTGGTGTGTTTGCGGCGTTCGCACCTATTTCATGGTCTAGTGAGCCGTTTGACGTGCCTCAGTTTGGAGTCACAAATACCCATGTGGTGAGACTGGGCATAGACGGCACGATTAAAGCGATTAATCAATCGGGTTGTCAAACCGATGGTGCGTTGCATGCTGCCAGTTTAGTGAATTGGACGGGTATTGGTGACGCGACGATCACCAACAGCAATTGTCCAGAAGAAGGTGGTGGCTCTTTTTTAGATCCTGGCTACTTGTTAATAGATCCTGACCACCTGGTGAACTTCACTTTTTCCGACATCAATCAAGTTGCGTTACCGTCGCTATTCATGGCAGCTGATGTTTATGTTTCGAATTATCAAGCGCCAAGTAAAGGGATTATGTTGACGGTGCCGGGTAATCCTGACAGCAATAACAATTTTAATATTGCGGAAATTGTCTTTCTGCGCGTCTGTGATGAGCAGCAACAGATTACCCCGATTGGCATCAGCAGTGGCTGGAATTCGTGCGAAGAGTTTTTGAGTTCGATCGATTAGTGGTTGGTTAGATATGAGGGTGCCTGTCTTAATATGAGGGTGCCTGATCAGATTACAGATTTCAAATAGGCTATCGCTCTGACAATCAAGCATTGAACGGCGGCTATTTGATACCGCAAAAGCGGTGATCTAAAACGCGTTAAAACGACACAGCACACGCCCATAATGAGGGCTGCGTTGAGTGCACAGCAAGCGGGGGAAAATGTTGGTGTTGCAGATGATCGACGTTATTTCGTAAATTTCTTTGTGTGCCTTATCCTCGATCGTGAAGGCTTTAGCGCCGCGGGCCGCCTGCGCTTGGCGCAGCAGAATGTTTGTTAAGTCGCATGGGAAGCTCAATGACAACAATCAGACCGGCAAAGGCATCTGATGCGGGTGCGTTAGCCCGATTGGCCGAGCACACCTTTCGAGAGTCGTTTGCCGCGCACAACCTTGCTGCCGATATGGATCACCACTGCGCGACGCACTTTGGCGAGGCGCTGCAACTCAACGAGATTGCCGATTCAAACACCCTAAACTTGATTGCGATGCATAGGCACCAGCCAGTCGGCTTTGCCCAAGTTCGATTGCGCTCACCCAACGACCTTGTCATCGCCGAACGCCCGGCAGAGATCCATCGGTTCTACGTGTTAAAACAATGGCACGGACAAGGACTTGCTCACGAATTGATGTCGGCATTACTCAAGGCGCCCAGCTTTAAAGACGCAAACGCCGATGCACTCTGGCTGAGTGTCTGGCAACGCAACCCACGGGCGATTGCCTTTTACCATAAACACGGATTTAAAGTGGTTGGCGAGACCCTTTTTCACGTTGGCTCCGATCCGCAGTGCGACTGGCTGATGTCGCTAAAAATGCACGGCCAACGCGTGGCTTAATAAACGCATGAATCACGGCCCCAATCGGTAACCGCAGCGTGCAGCGCTGCGCTGACAAGGTTAACGCACAGCTTGAATAGAGCATCGGTGACATGACCCTGAAGAGCCATTTTTTTAGCCCAACAACGCGTGAAATTAACCAGTGAATATTGCTTCAGGGGCTATTTTAAAGGTGCTTTCATGGATTAAATCACGATAGATAACACCGCCTTTGATGATCGCTGAAAACTTACTATGGTCTTGCAAAATCTTTATATCTGCGATCGGATCGCCGTTGACTATCAATAGGTCAGCATACTTTCCCTTTTCCAACGTTCCCAGCATACCCGACGTATCGAACGCCGCACCGCCATCGCGGGTCGCGCACAACAGCGCTTTTGCAGGCGACATTCCAAACAGGTCGACAAACACTTCGAGATCTTTCGCGTAGGTGCCGTGAGGGGCGACTGAGATGCCATAGTCGCCACCGACCATCATTCGTATGTCTCTGTCCAGCATCATTTTAACCGATCTAATGCTCGCCTCGACCTCCTCTTCATAGCCGCGTTGCCTGACCCAATCGCTTGTCAGGCCGAGAGATTCGCAATGTTCAATTAGGCCCAATTCCCAAATAATTCCGGGTCCGACATAGACATGATCGCGAACAGCATGGAGCATATCGGCAGCTTCTTCATCTAAAAAGTTGGCGTGCGCGATGAAATCAACACCAGATTTAACCGCCTGTTTAACCCCGGCCGCAGACCGACTGTGACACGCCACGCGCATACCATGTCGATGCGCTTCGTCGACAATGGCGGCCACTTCATCGTCATGAAACGACAATTCATGCTGCGTCGCATGTTCGCACACGCCTTCACCATCGATAAAAATCTTTACAATATCAACCGTATCACGGCGTTGCTCGCGCACAGCTTTGCGCAGCGCCCAGGGACCATCTGCGATCTGCTCCAAACCGTTAAAGACGCCCGAGTCAACCGTACTTCCTGTGACCCCCAAATCTTTGCCGGCAGCGGCCAATCGCGGCCCCGGAATGGCACCGCTGTTGATGGCAGACCTAAGCGCTAGGTCGACCTTGTGTATACTTCCAAAACTGAGTGCCGAGGTGAAGCCAGAGCCAAGCATCACGCGGGCATTGCGAACCGCAGTGAGGGTCGCTTCCTCTGGGCTTTGGGCACCGAGGTTGAATGGATTAGCATCGGTAAACGACAAGTGAGCATGACATTCGGTCATGCCAGGCATCACGAATTGACCCTTTAAGTCTATGCTTTTAATCGCCGGATCGACAGCACCCAAGCCATCCATTGGGCCGGCATACACTATGCGCTCGTTATCTATCCATATCGCGGCATTTTCTATTACTGATTCATCCACGCCGGTAAACAACTTAGCTCCGGTAAAAACAACGGCTTGTGTCATAAATACGCCCTCATGTTGATAGTCAAAAAACAATTACTGGTCATTGCTTTAAGCGCAGTAACGTCTCGCTGTTGCAGGTAAAGCTTTTGGCAAACTCGCCAGCTTCGGCAGGCGTATCCCAACCGCCAAAATTGGTGCCGTAAACACAGCGATCCGCGCCCACTGAGTCGATTAACAGCTGCTGTTGTACGCTGCCCGAAATATGCACGTCAAACCACAGTTTTTTCAATACCTCAGTAAATCCCAGCTCCTGCACCGAATCGGGTGCCCAGTCGCGAACCTTGGCCCAGCCTTCAAATTTGGGGATTAAAAAGGTTGTTGCTCCGGCGCCATGCGATAGGCAGATGTCTAACTGCGGATGACGATCTAGTACACCCCCCAACACCAGTTGCGCTGCGGCGATCGTCTCCTCATAGGCGTAGCCAAGTATCAAGGTCATGTCGAAGCGAGCCAACCGAGCATCGTCCGGGCCCGACACACCGCCGCTTGATGCGGGATGAAAAAAAAGCGGCACATCGAGAGCGGTAACAGCTGCATAAAATGCGTCGAGACGGGGATCATCAAGGTCATAGGGCAGATGGGTGCCTATGTAAATAGCGCATAAACCGAGTTCGTTAATCGCTCGTTCAGCCTCTTGAATTGCCGCGTCAATGTCTTGCATCGGCACCGCAGCGGCACCCAAAAACTGCGCTGGATATCGACCGACTAGCGCCGCCATGGCATCGTTTTGTGTTTGGCAAAATGCGATCGCCTCAGGACTTGGGATATGGTGAAATAAAGTCAATGGATTAGGTGACAGCAGTTGCAGGTCGATACCGTGTTGGGCCATAGCGTCGAGGCGCATAGCATGATCCATAAACACCGTGTTGCGGTAATCCATCGGTTTCATGCTGTAACCACCGAAACGGAAAAACACCACGCCATCTGTGTCTACGTCTAATTCTGGGCCAAAACGACCGGCCTTGCCCATACTCTCGGGAAATACAATGTGGGCATGGACATCAATTACTCTGTTGCAATTGGATAGAGTCATACATCCTCTGCGGCATTAGCGATTATATTTAGCGCCGTATTCGGCTATTTTTATTACATCTAGACTGCTGGTGACGAACGGATTTAGTCATGCTAAAAGGTAAGCTTAAAGGTCTTTTTAATCACTGCCGTCATGCCAGCGCGAATAAGCCATTTGTAGTAATTATTATTGATAGTCCAAATTAACAGGCCATTTAAGCGGAGTACAGTTTTGGTGTTAATTCCCCCCCTTTTTGATAGGTGTAAAGATGCCTCGTATAGCGGTGCCTGTAGTGTTAGTCGCAGCCTGTTTTGGGGCAGTGACACGCATGAGGGCGTGACCGTAAATAGCGGGGTTGACGTGGTGGGCGAGATTCGCTTTCAAGTCGGCTCAGATCCACAGCGCGACTGGGGCTGTCGGTAAAAATGCCGGCTTAGTCAGTCGGCATCTCGATGGCTATCAGTATTTCATTACGCCGTAAAAACCATGGCATATAGGGCGCATCATACCGTGCCCATACCGGATCGCCGATTGTGTTAAAGCCTTTGTTGGCGACCCACGCGTTGAGCTTAGCGGCATGTTTGAGGTAATTTTTTTCGCTCCAAAAGCCCGAATAGCGAATGGCTGCCATAGTGCGTTTGGGCATCTGGCGCAAGGTAACGCTAGGGTCTGTGGGTACCGGAAGCGTCTCAAGCGTATAGGACGACGGCATCATAAAACTGACCGCCCAGCGCCCAGCGTCTTGCTGCTGAGCGACGGGCGAGGTCATGCTGATTTTCTCGTTGGCAGCGCGCATACCTACTGGCGCTGTCATGGCGACTTTATCGCGCGATTCGTTGTTGCCAGAGATGTATTGAAACAGAGGATTAAACGCCTTACTGCCGGCGCTTTCAAGATCGCCATCGACCACCGTTTCAGCGACAATGTGAGGCTGGTACTGGCGCACCTCAAAGCTGCGTT
>CALGJN010000075.1:0-3834 GCA_937920185.1 uncultured Cellvibrionales bacterium
CATTCGGCGCGCAGGGTTTGCCAAGAGTTATTGCGCTAACAGCCCGTCGGCTATGGGGTGAACATCGCCTAGCGGGTATCTAACTAAAGCGGGTATCTAACTAAAGCTCCTGTAACGAGCCACAGCAATTGCCCGACCGCAGCTGTTCCTAACCATGGCACTTTTCCTAGCCACGGCACTTTTTAGCCGCGGCACTTTCTAGCTACGGCACTTTTTAGCCACGGCACTTTCTAGCTACGGCACTTTTTAGCCGCGGCACTTTCTAACCACAGCTCTTATTTAACCACGGCTCTTATCTGACTATAGCTCCTACTTATCGGCAGTGCTTGCTCAACCATAGCTTGCGCATTATCAAAGCCCTAATACCCTTTACAACGGGGTAAGCGTTACAGGCCGAAGATAATTTTTTCGCTCTTCAATAAGCGCTCCATACCCAACACCAAGGCAATCGACAGCGCCAGCGTCGACAGGCAGGAAACGCCCAGCGCCAAAAGGGGTGTACTCTGCCCCTTCATCAGGTCGATCAGCGCCTGCAACTGACCAGTGACCGGCGCCCAGCGCAGCTGATCGGTGGCAACGTCAAAAGTCACGGCGTAGGACAGCGCCATCGGCACAAACATCACAAAGGTGATGTAGGTTTGGGCCTCTTTAAAACTCTTCGCCATAAACGACACAAACAGTTGCATGCTGGCGGCCAATACCGCGACTGGAATGCATACCAACACCGCGGCGAGTATAAATTCGATGCCGATATGGATGCTGAAGCCAAACTCTTGCCAGGGCACCAGTGGGTAGCTCAGTTTAGACATGCTCACCACCAACACCAGACCGGCCATACCGAAGACACTCACGGCACCGACTTTGGCGAGTATGAGCTGGCGCAGACCGATTGGGTGACTGAGCAGCAACGCCAGCGAATGCCGCTCGCGCTCTCCCGCGCTGGTATCTATCGCCAGATTCATGCCGGCGATAAATACTGCCAATAAGATCAGCAGCACCATCACGCCAATAAACATACCCCCCTTGGACTCAGCGGTCGCGCGATCCTGTAGCTGGACGTTTAGCGGTCGCACGGCGTCTGGATGTATACCGCGGGCGATCAGGCGCAGCGCGCTCATCTGGCTGCTGTACTGCCCCAGCGCTGCCCTAATTTGTCGCACCGAACTCTGCAGTCGATCGTTTGAGGTGTCGGCAATTAAAATCACCTCCGCCGGTTCTCCTCGGGCCATTTGCCGGCCGTATTCGGTGCCAATAATCAACTCAATGGCGACTATTTCCGCGCTGTCATCGCTGTGCAAAATACCCTCGCGGTTGAGGTGGGCCACCAGATCCGGCGCTTGCTCGACGTTGCTTATGGTGATGAGCACATCTTCGACATTGGAAAATTTATCGATCATCAGCATAAATAGCGCGGCGGTGAACACCGGCGTCAAGATCGCGTAGTACAGTCCCGCCATCACCGATCGTTTGTCGCGTATTGCATCGAGCAATTCTTTGCGCAGCAGACTCCAAAAGATTGTCATGCGGCGATCCCCTCGTCGGTTCCGATGAGGCAGATAAACGCCTCCTCGAGAGAATCCTTGTTGGTTTGCGAACACAGCTGCTCGGGACTGCCGACGGCTCGGACGCGGCCATTGGCCATCACTACCACCCGATCGCACAGCGATGCTACCTCCTGCATCACATGGCTGGAAAACAGGATACAGTGACCCTGATCTCTGAGTCCGCGCAACACGTCTCTTAGCAGTCGCGTGCTCATCACGTCGAGACCGCTGGTGGGCTCATCGAGGACGATGTTTTTCGGGCGGTGCACGATCGCTTGTGCCAGCGCGGTTTTCATCCGCTGACCCTGAGAAAATCCCTTGCAGCGTCGATCGGCAATTTCGCTAAGCTGTAAGTCGGCAATCACTTGTTGGGTCGCGTCGGCGGCGATCTGTCTGGACAGTCCGCTGAGTTCGGCAAAGTACTGGATATACTCACGCGGCGTCAGCCGTTCGTAAATACCGAACGGGTCGGGGAACAGACCGAGTTCACGTTTCGCCGCTATCGGCTGCTTGGCAACATCGAATCCGTTGATAGTAGCGCTGCCCGCATCGGCTTTGAGAAGACCAAAAATGGTTCGTAGACAGGTGGTTTTACCGGCCCCATTGGGGCCGAGAAGACCGGTGATTTGACCGTCCGCAGCCTCCAATGACAGGTTGTCCAAGGCTTGAACGTCGCCGATTTTTTTGTACAGATTGGCTACAGCGATCACGGTGATTCCTCGGTGTTGGGTTGCAGTGCCGTTGCAGTGGCGGGGCGGTCGAGCGCATTGGCATTCAGATAAAAGCCGCCCGCGCCGCCGTCTTGGATACATTCGCTGTTGATTTCGGTGGTCGATCCGAGGTCGATAAATTGCGCAATCAACCGTCCTGCGCAGGTTTGCATGGCTACGCCATGAGCCGCGTGGGGCGCAATCCAATGCACCGCATTGGTCATCTTGCTCATCGCCAATTCAGCCCATTCCGGCGGCGTCGCCGGATCCTGCTGGCCAGACAATAACAGGGTCGGGATGGCGCTGGCGATCGGCTTAAAAAAATCATCATCGACCGGATCGGCCGGCCATACGGCGCAGGCGTCAGACATCTGCTCGAGCATGCTAGTGCCGATTGTCGATTGACCTAATTGCTCGGTCAAGTCGCTTGTAAGGCGATGGATGTCCTCGCTGCAGAGCACCGCATTGTGCATGCCCATCGCCAGGTCGAGCCCGTTCATGGTCAGCGAATACAGGCCCAACACCGGCTGATAATTACCCGCTGCCGCGCGGTCGATCGCCAACGGCAACAGCGATCGGGTGGTGGGTGCATACAGCGCCAGGCGCAGCACGCCGAGAAATTTGTCGCGGGTGAGAAAAAATTTGCTCGGCTCACCGGTCGTTGGGTGTATCACCTGCAGCATGGCCGGCGACTGGTCGAGTTCGGCGATCACCGTGGCGAGGCGTTCGGCAAGGTTGGGGAATTGCTCGCTACAGCGATCGCGATCCGCGCATTCGGCCAATAACAGCGCCATCGCGCGATCGATCGCCAGACCAATCGCCAACACCGACTGCTGCATGGGCACCACGCCATCTAGCGTCACCGTGCCGAGGGCCTCGGGATAGCGGCGCATATAGAGCTGCGCCATGCGGCTGCCGTAAGAAATGCCGTAGAGGTGGAGCTTTTGGTAGTTGAGTTCGATCCGCACCGCTTCAAAATCTGCCAGCGCCATGGCGCTGGTATATTGCTTCACGTCACCCTGCAGTTGGGCCAGGCAGTTTTGCGTTTCGAGCGCCACGTCGAACTGACGGTCGTCGACCTGCAGTGGCAACACGCTGGTATCCTCAGGGCACAGCAGTGGGTTGGAACGCCCGGTACCGCGCTGGTCGATGAGTAAAATATCTCGGGTCCGCCTAACGTTGGCAAAGGTGGTGTCAAACGTCGGCGCGCTGTCGATGGCCGACTGGCCGGGTCCCCCAGCGATGGCCAAGAACGCCTCATCGGGGTGGATGTTTTTGATCGCCGGAATGATCGCGTAGTGGATGTCGATCTTGCGCCCCTCGGGTTGCAGCGGGTTTTCCGCGACCTCGATGGAACCGCAGCGCAGTCGGTCAGCGATGCCATCGACATAGCACGGCGGGTGGTCGGCATACGCCTGCGCCCAAGCGCCGACCGGCGTCATACTCAAGCACACCAAGCACACCAAGCACACCAAGGACAGTAGATTGATGCGCAGGCTCTGGGTGCGAAGCGACAATTGGGACCTCCTTTTCGTTGATGACGCTGATCCATTTTCCGAGTTTTTACGGCGTTGTCAGCG
>CALGJN010000076.1:0-1847 GCA_937920185.1 uncultured Cellvibrionales bacterium
TATATCGAGCAAATTGGAAGTTGCGCCAAAGCCGGGCGCACGCAACGTCACACCCAAAATCAACATTGCAAGCGCAAGAGCCAACCAAAATTCTCGGTTTTTCAATAGTTTTCTCATGCGGCGGCCTCGGAGATTCCGGCGGCAGTCATCACCAGTTGTTCAGCCGTGAGCGTGCCGTCATTGGCCGTCGTGTCGATAATCAACCCTTCACGCATCACCACGATGCGGTCGCTCATCCCCAGTATCTCCGGGATTTCAGACGAAACCATGATGACGCTGAGCCCCTGCGCCACAAGATCGCCCATAAAGGCATGCACGGCCGCTTTGCTGCCGATGTCGACACCTTTGGTCGGTTCATCAAGGATGATCACGCGCGGCTGGGTGGCAAGCCATTTGGCAACAACAACCTTTTGCTGATTGCCGCCAGACAGGGTGCCAGTTGGTTGCGACAGCGAGGAGGCGCGCAGATCAAGGTGCTCCGTAAATTCGCGAGCCAGCGCGAATTCTTCAGCCAGTTGTAAAACGCCGCTGCGTGAAGTTTTGTGCAGCGAAGGTAGACCAACATTTTGGTAGATCGGCAGGTCGGCAACGATGCCCTGCTTACCGCGTTCTTCGGGCACGTAGACGATCCCGGCTTTAATGGCGTCGGCGGGAGAGCGGAATTGGCATCGTTTTCCATCAAGGGTCACACTTCCGGTGCTGGCGCGCGTGATCCCAAACAGGGCCTGCATGATTTCGCTGCGCCCTGCGCCAACAAGACCATAAAACCCAAGGATTTCACCTTGGTGCAAGTCGAACGAGATGTCGTCAAATTCTGTCGGATGAGACAGGTTGGCTATTTGCAGGATCGGCGCACCGATTTTGATATTGTTTTTTGGAAAAATTTGATCGACAGAACGGCCAACCATCATTTGCACGATCTCTTTCTGGTCGGTGTCTTTTATAAGACCTTTGCCGACCATTTCGCCGTCACGAAATACCGTATAGCGGTCGGCTATTCGGTAAATCTCGTCAAATTTGTGCGAGATGAAAAGGATAGCCTTACCCTCTGATTTGAGGTGTTCGATCAAGGTGAAAAGGTCCTCTATCTCTTTATGAGACAGGGCGGCGGTAGGTTCGTCCATAATGACGATATGCGAATCGATCGACATGGCGCGCGCAACGGCGACGAGGTGTTTGTTGGCGATACCAAGTTCGTTGAGTTGGGTATCTTCGCTGATATGCGCCGCACCCATTTCGTCAAGAACCTTACGCGCTTCGCTGCGTAGTTTTCGCCAGTCGATGAGGCCGAGTGACGTGCGCGGTGTGTGGCCAAGGTAGATGTTTTCGGCGATAGACAATTCATCGAACAAAACGGTTTCCTGATGGATTGCAGCTATTCCCAGCTCAAACGCGCGGTGCGGAGTTTGCATGCTGACCGGGTTGCCGTCGATGCGGATCTCTCCTGCCTCTGGCTGATAGATTCCAGTCAGTGATTTCACGAGAGTGGATTTACCGGCACCGTTTTCACCGATTAGCGCAGTGACCTCTCCTGCATACAGCTCGAGATCGACTTCGTTAAGAGCCTTCACGCCAGGGAAGGATTTGGAAATACCTGTGAGGGTGAGTTTGGGCGATGGCATGCGCGAAGTCTTTGCTGTGTTTGGTGGCGACTCAGTGTCCGATTAAGGTAGCGGGATTTTATCTAGAAAAAAATGGTCCCGTGGCGCGCACTGTGCGTCGCCACGGGATTGGAAGGTCTCAGTAGATTTTTGAGAATTCTTCGATGTTGGACGCGTCAAACGTAAACGGTGCAGCCATCGCAGCGGATGTTGCATCATCCAGTGTGATTTCGCCGACGTGACCGA
>CALGJN010000077.1:0-2210 GCA_937920185.1 uncultured Cellvibrionales bacterium
CCATCTTGGGGAATTTATCGATGCAGTTAACCGACAAATTTTGACCTCGAAGCTTTGACTCGACGGTGCGCGCTGGTAATTCTTCAATGTCGATGGGGCCGGCGTTGGTCCAGGCAATGTTCTTTAGCGTTGCAAAAATTCCATCGATATTGGTTTGATGAGGCATGACCAATCGGTGCGAGAGTAACTGCAGCTTCAGATATGCTTGGGGTACTGTTGTCGGCGGGTTATCACCGATTAAAATAACCGCCACCAACGGTCTATCCGACGCCGATAACATGCGCAGGCTATCCGCTATTACGCTGTCGCCGCTGGTGCGCAGAGCCGATTCAAGAGCAATCACTTGGCCTTTGTTTAACTCGATATCGGCGCTGCGATCGCCAAGAACCGCCATGAGTACGGCGCTAATGTCTGGGTCGGGTTGAAATTGTGGTGCTGGGAACAGCACCTCCAGCCACTCGCCGAGTTGATTTTTACTGCCGACACCGATACCGAAACTGTAGATTGTGCTCATAGAAAGGATCTCTTGGGGCGTTTGAATCACCCGCCATTAGAATTAAAAATCTGCTGATAAATAGTGGCGTTGAAGCCGACCTCTAGGCCTGTGGTGTGCTCTAGCACCGGACGCTTAATCATCGAGGGTTGCTGACAAAGTAATTCACAAACATTGTCACTGTCAATGCTTTGCTGGCGAGTTGCATCGAGCTTGCGCCAAGTGGTACCGCGACGGTTGAGTAACAGCTGCCAGTCGACTTGCTTAAGCCACTGTTGCAATGTTGTGATATCGATACCGTGTTTGCGAAAATCGTGGAAATGATAGTCTACCTGTGCGCTATCGAGCCACTGTCGAGCACGTTTCATGGTGTCGCAATTGGGAATTCCGTACAGCGTGGTGGGCGTCATCTAGGCTATCCAATTATAATTTTTTACCAGCTTGAGTAAGCATAGCAAATTAACCCTGAGGCCGACTAGTTTAACGCCTTCCCAAAGGCGCTCAAGCGACTTGACAGATTTTTGGCGTTACGCTTTACGCGCAACAAAAGGATTCTTACGGTAGGGATAGCAATGTCGGCATATTTCGCACACGCGTCCATCGCAACCGCGTGCGCTACAGTATTCGCGGCCATAAAAAATGATCTGTAAGTGCAGCTTATTCCAACTTTCGCGGGGGAAGGTCTTTTTTAAATCGGCCTCTGCGCCAACGACATTTTTTGCCCGGGTTATGCCCCATCTCTGGGCTAATCTGTAAATGTGAGTGTCCACTGGAAATGTCGGCTGGCCGAACGCCTGAGACATGACCACACTGGCTGTTTTATGCCCGACGCCGGGAAGTTGTTCGAGCAGTGCCATGTCTTCTGGTACCTTTCCGGCGTGCTGATTGACTATTATGCTCGACAGTTCAGCGATGGCCCGCGATTTTTTTGGTGCCAAACCGCAGGGGCGCACGATTTGATAAATTTCGCCGACGGGAATATGTTGCATGTCATAGGGGTTGTCGGCAACCGCAAATAACTTCGGCGTGACCTGATTGACGCGCTCATCGGTGCATTGGGCGCTCAATAACACTGCGACCAGCAATTGGTAGACGGTTGCGTGATCGAGAGGAATCGGCGTTTCTGGATAGAGTTGCTCCAGTCTCTCGCGGATATACAGGGCTCTTTCAGATCTCAGCATTGAATCTCCTCGATAAAACTGGCAATTCTGTGGGCGGCCTCGACACATTCCTGGGTGTCAGCCACCAGCGCCATTCTGATGCGATTGCAGCCGGGATTGGCGCCATTCGCATGCCGTGACATAAACTGTCCGGGAAGCACGCTTACGTGCTTGCGGCGATAGAGTTCTCGGGCGAAGACAATATCGTCGATCGGCGTCTCCGGCCATAGATAAAAACTTGCCCGTGGTTCCGGAAAGCTTAACACGCCGCGGAGTGCCGTGGTGACTGCGGTAAATTTTTCTCGGTAGAGGCGCCGGTTTTCGACTACGTGCGATTCATCTCCCCAAGCGGCAGTCGAGGCCGCCTGCACGGTCGGCGACATGGCGGAACCATGATAGGTTCGGTAGAGGAAAAAGTTCTCAATCAAAGAGGCATCGCCGGCGGCAAAACCGGAGCGTAATCCTGGCAGATTTGAGCGTTTTGATAAACTATGAAAGACCATGCAGCGCTTGAAGTCAGCGTTGCCCATCCTCGCACTGGCCTCGAGTAATCCCGG
>CALGJN010000078.1:0-11503 GCA_937920185.1 uncultured Cellvibrionales bacterium
GCTCGCGGCGTGAATTAGAAAAATGGATTACTGCGGGGCGCGTTTCGGTCAACGGCCGCACGGCCACCTTGGGCGATCGCGCGGAGCCCGTCGATAGAATATTGGTCGATGGTCGGCCGGTATTGCTTGCCGTTGACGACAATCCGCGGGTCTTGATGTACAGCAAGCCCGAGGGCGAAATCTGTACCAATTCCGACCCAGGGGGTCGTCCGACGGTCTTTGACTCTCTACCGCGGTTGGTGCGCGGGCGCTGGATAGCGGTGGGTCGGCTGGATATCAACACCAGTGGATTACTGTTGTTTACTAATCATGGCGAGTTGGCCAATCGCTTGATGCATCCATCCTCTGAGGTGCGACGCGAATACTTGGTCCGCGTTCACGGTAGCGTTGATGAGGCGATGATCGCTCGCTTGACGGATGGGGTGGTACTGGACGACGGCATCGCGCGGTTCCAGGCCGTCAAGGCTCAACGCGTTCGGACAGAGGAAGGTGAAATCGGTGGAAGTAACCGTTGGTTTCGGGTGGTTTTGTCTGAAGGCCGCACCCGCGAGGTTCGTCGCCTCTGGGAGTCTCAAGGCGTCGAGGTGAATCGACTCAAGCGAATCAGCTTTGGCCCGATAGAACTGCCTTCGATTGTTCGGCGTGCAGATTTCTTGGAATTGGATCCAAAGCAGGTTCGTTCATTGTTCGATGCCGTTAAGCTCAAGGTGCCGGGTTTTAGCGAAAAAGCCGTGCACAAAGATATCCGCGAACGCAAAGAGCAGAAGTTACGCTCCAGAGGGAATCCCTGGCGTCGTTAAATACAACGCCGCTGGCAGTCCTCTTGCGACGGTCTAATTGTCGACCTTTGGGGGTGTTGAGACGGATCTTAAAAAGCATCTGGCGATTATTTTTTGGCCATTTGCGCGTCGAGACTTTGGCCGTTGATTCCAAGGCTGTCGTCACCGAGCAGGTAAAGGTAGGCTGGGGTGATGTCGGTCGCGGTTTTCAGCGTTTCGGGATTTTCAGCTGGATAGGCAGTGGCGCGCATTTGGGTGCGCGTTGCACCTGGGTTAATGGCGTTTATACGTAACGCTCCCATGCCTTCTACTTCTGCTGCCCAGGTCTGCACCAGACCCTCCACGGCAAATTTAGATACCGCATAGGCGCCCCAAAAGGCCCGACCTTTGCGCCCGACCCCGGATGAGGTAAAGACAATTGAAGCGCCGGTTGAAGATGCCTGTAGGGATGGCATCAAGGCTTGAGTCAGCTCGAATTGTGCGCTTAGGTTAGTTTTTATAACGCGCTCCCAGACGTCGGTTTTGTAGTGGCTCAAAGGTGTTCGCTGGCCGAGTATACCGGCGTTGTTGACGAGGCCGTCGAGATGTCCGAACTGGCTCTCTATGTCGGCGTTGAATTGCTGGAAGTCGTCGCTGGTAGCACCCTCTATGTCGATCGGGCAAATGATTGCATCGCAACCCCCGGCGGCGGCAATGGCATCATAGGTGTCCTCCAATTTAGCAATGGTACGCCCGGCGAGAAGCACAGTGGCGCCGTGTGCTGCGCAGGCACGGGCGACCGCTCTGCCGATACCATCGCCGGCACCGGTCACTAGGATGACGCGATCAGCCAGCAAATCGAGCGGCGCGGCGTAGCTGGTTATCTTTTCATTCGACAGCACGGGCTAATCCTCGAACAACAGTGCATAGAGATCTTGCGAGCGCTCGACGATCCAGTCAGCTCCCCAATCAGCGAGATTTTCTTGGTCGTCAATGTAACCCCACCCCGCAGCAATTGTGCGCATGCCAGCTCGCCTGCCGGCCTCGATGTCGCGGACGTGATCGCCAACGTAAAGGCATGCGTGCGGCGCGATACCGATTTTATGGCTGGCCAGTTGCAGGCCTTCTGGATCGGGTTTTGGTTGTCGCACATGGTCGGGGCAGATAACGCAGGCAGCGGTTTCCATGAGCGGTAATTGCAGCATGGTAGGCTCGGTGTAGAGCCAGGGTTTGTTGGTCACGATGCCCCACGGAAGCCCCCGTGAAACGCAGCTTTTGACTAACTTGTGCAGCCCCGGAAATAGTGCGGTTTGATCGCCTAGATGCTGCAGGTAAATGGCCAATAACTCTTCTCGCAGAGTTTCGAAGCCACTCTCTTCGGGGGCGATATTGAAGGCTTTGCGCACCAGACCCGGCGAGCCATCGGTGACGCTCGAGCGAATCACGTCGGGCGCTAGCGGCGGTCGTTGGTGTGCCGCAAGTTGTTGGTTTACCGCGGAAATAAAGTCGGGTGCAGTATCAAAAAGGGTGCCGTCGAGATCAAACAGCAGAGCATTGAATTGAAGCATTAAAGCGGTCGTCCAGTAGTAGATTAGGCCAGTTTTTGAGCACACAGCATGTAGTTGACGTCGACGTCGCGAGCATTTAAACGGTAGGTTTTCGTCAATGGGTTGTAAACCAAACCGGTGATGCTGTGAAGTTCCAAGTCGGCGCTGCGTAGCCAGCCGCCAAGTTCCGCTGGGCGAATCAGTTTAGCGTATTCATGGGTTCCTACAGGCAGCATACGCAGTAGGTATTCCGCGCCCACGATAGCCATCAGATAGGACTTGGGGTTGCGGTTGATGGTTGAAAAAAAGGCCCATCCACCCGGCTTTAATAGATCCGCGCAGGCGCGCACGACGGAACTCGGTTGAGGCACATGCTCGAGCATTTCTAAGCAGGTGACAATATCGAATTTTTCCGGATTCTGGTCGGCAAAATCCTCTGCGGTGGCCTTGGTGTAGTCGATCTCTAGTCCCGATTCGAGCTGGTGGAGTTTGGCTACCGCCAGCGGCGCCTCGCCCATGTCGATGCCGGTGACCTGCGCGCCACGCTGCGCCATTGCCTCCGACAGTATGCCGCCGCCGCAGCCGACATCCAAAAGTCGTCGCCCGGCCACTGGGCAGTGGCTATCTATCCAATTGGCGCGCAGCGGGTTGATGTCGTGTAGTGGTTTGAATTCGCTGTTTCGATCCCACCAGCGACTGGCTAGATCTTCAAATTTTTGAATTTCCTGTTGATCGACATTCATAATTGCGTTCAATGTCCTGCTGGGGATTGGTCGGGTACGATTTGCTCGCGCCACCGCTGTGCACTGCGGATGAGGCTCGATTCGTTCAAAGTTTGAAGTTTACCATCTTTTAACAGAATTTTTCCCGCTACCCAGTTATGGCTTACCCGCGACCCCGAATGCGTGTACAGCAGTTGCGACGCAAGGTTGTAAAGTGGTTGTTGTTGGATGCTGTTCATGTCGATGGCGATGGCGTCGGCATATTTACCGGTCTCCAGACTGCCGATCTCGGATTGCCAGCCGAGTGCTTTAGCGCCGTCCAAGGTTGCCATGCGCAATGCCCTATGGGCCGGCATGGCGCCGGCATCGCCGGAAATGCCTTTGGCCAGCAGCGTGGCGGTCTGCAATTCGCTAAATAGATCGAGATCGTTGTTGCTCGCTGCGCTATCGGTACCCAGCGCGACGTTGATACCTCGATCGATGAGTTTTGCCAGAGGGCAAAAACCGCTGGCCAACTTAAGGTTGGATTGCGGGCAGTGAATCACGTGACTGTTGTGCTCCTCGAGGAGGCGTAAATCGTCGTCGTCGAGTTGTGTCATGTGAACCAATTGCGTCTGCGGTAACAGCAGGCCGATGTCACGTAATAATTGCAGTGGGCGCTGCCCGTGCTGATGGGTAGCCTGAATAATCTCGCCCGCGGTTTCGTGGGCATGTATATGCACCGGCAGGTCGAGTTCATTGGCGTAGGTAGCCAGTGTCGTCAGGGTTGGTATGCCGGCAGTGGCCAGCGAGTGGGGGGCGCAGGCAATTTTGATCAAATCGTGCCCCTTAAAAGTGTCGTGCAATTGCAGCCCGCGGTGGATTTGCTGGTCGACCGTTTGGCCCGTGGCGGAGGTGTCATCAAATACCGGGAAGCCAATTTGACTGCGCAGGCCACAATCGCGCACAACCTCGGCGGAGGTCTCTGGATAAAAATACATATCGGCAAAGCAGGTGGTGCCAGACTTGATCATTTCGGCGGCCGCCAGTTGGGTGCCATCGCGGACGAAGTCGCTATTGACGACGCGCCGCTCAAGCGGCCAGATACGCTTTTTTAACCAACTGTCTAGCGGCAGGTCCTCAGCGTATCCGCGCAGCAGGCTCATCGCGCCATGCAGGTGACAGTTGACCAGCCCGGGCATTACTAGATGGTCATTTAGGTGGTATTCACTGGCTGATCTAAAGCGCATTGCCGCCTCGCTTTGCGAGCACACGGCGACAATCCTCTGGCGATGCACGGCGACGGCGAAATTTTCGTATATTCGACCCGCGGGAACTATGGGCAGCAGCCATCGACAGTTGATTAATGTGTCGATCTCTGTGGGCGATTTTGACGGCTGCATCTGGGACTCCTCGGGTGGATGTTCGAGTATAGCGTTTTTTGCATAACATTTGCGCTTATGGCGGCTGTTTCAGGTGATAAAACCGAGCTACTGTAGGCCTATCTGTGATAGAATTTAGATCTGCAACTAAGGCTGAGAGTGGCGATTTACATCGCCGTGTACCGGCTTTACAAAGAGCTTTCAATAAACGGTAAAAATTGCGTTATAAGGGTGATTTAGTGAAAGAAATAGTTCCTGTCAATATCGAGGAGGAGCTCAAGCAGTCGTATCTGGACTATGCCATGAGCGTGATTGTTGGGCGAGCACTTCCCGACGTGCGTGACGGCTTAAAACCGGTTCATAGGCGCGTCCTATTTGCTATGAGTGAATTGAGCAACGACTGGAATAAGCCCTATAAAAAGTCGGCGCGCGTGGTCGGCGATGTGATCGGTAAATATCATCCGCATGGCGACTCAGCGGTCTACGACACCATCGTCCGCATGGCGCAACATTTTTCGTTGCGTTATATGCTGGTCGATGGGCAGGGCAATTTTGGTTCGATCGACGGTGATTCGGCGGCGGCGATGCGCTATACCGAAATAAGGATGACCAAGATCGCCCACGCCCTGCTGCAAGATCTAGAGAAGGATACGGTAGATTTTGCACCCAATTATGATGAGTCCGAGTCAATCCCCGTGGTTATGCCGACCCGAGTGCCCAATTTATTGGTCAATGGGGCGTCGGGTATTGCCGTGGGCATGGCGACCAATATCCCACCGCATAACTTGTCCGAAGTCATCGATGGCTGTCTCGCTCTGATAGACAATAGCGACATCACTATCGATGAATTAATGGAGCATATTCCGGGGCCAGACTTTCCCACCGGTGCCATGATCAATGGTAGGGCCGGCATAGTGCAGGCTTACAGAACGGGTCGTGGTCGAATCTATGTGCGCGCCTGTGCCGATATCGAGGTCAACGAAAAAACCCGCCGCGAGACCATCATAATTACCGAGATCCCCTACCAGTTGAACAAGTCGCGGTTGATTGAGCGAATTGCAGAACTGGTCAAGGAAAAAAAGATCGAGGGTATTTCTGAACTGCGCGACGAGTCCGACAAGGACGGTTTGCGGGTGGTAATCGAAATTAAGCGCGGCGAGATTGGCGAGGTTGTGCTCAACAACCTCTACGCGCAGACGCAGCTACAGAACGTTTTTGGTATCAACGTGGTGGCCTTGGTCGATGGTCAGCCAAAGATTTTAAATTTAAAGCAGTTGCTAGAGTCCTTTGTTCGCCATCGCCGCGAGGTGGTGACGCGACGTACTATTTATCTTTTGCGCAAGGCTCGGGAGCGCGCTCATACCTTAGAGGGATTCGCCATTGCGCTGGCCAATATCGACGAGGTAATCGCGCTGATCAAGCAAGCTGCGACGCCAGCCGAGGCGCGCGAGGCGATAGCTGCCCGCGGTTGGATGCCGGGGGCGGTGCTGCAGATGTTGGAGCGCGCCGGCAGCTCGGCGACGCGGCCGGATGGACTCGAGCCGCAGTACGGATTGGTCGACGGAGAGTACTATTTGTCGCCCAATCAGGCGCGCGATATTCTCGAATTACGGCTCCATCGCCTGACCGGGATGGAGCAGGAAAAAATCATTGAAGAATTTTCCGTCAAGTTGGAGGAAATCGCCGAGTACCAATCCATTTTGGGAGACACCGAGCGGTTAATGACGGTGATCAGGGAGGAGTTGGAGATCGTTCGCGCAGAATTTAGCGATCCCAGAAGAACCCAGATTATAGAATCACAACACGATTTCACGGTCGAAGATTTGATCGCCGAAGAAGAGCGTGTGGTGACCATTTCACACGGCGGTTATGCCAAGACTCAACCACTGTCCGATTATCAGGCGCAGCGTCGAGGCGGTATGGGCAAGTCGGCGACCGCGGTAAAAGACGAAGACTTTGTTGAACATCTGTTGATTGCCAGCACCCATACGACTATTTTGTGCTTTACCAATACCGGCAAGGTCTACTGGTTAAAGGTTTATCAGATCCCGGTTGCAGGCCGCAATTCGCGGGGTCGCCCGGTGATTAATCTACTGCCACTCGATGACGGTGAACGGATCAACTCGATTCTCCCCGTCGAAGAGTATCGCGACGATCAATTCGTGATTATGGCGACCGCTAATGGCACCGTGAAAAAGACCGCACTGTCGCAGTACTCCAACCCCCGTAAAGTCGGTTTGCGCGCGGTCGATCTGGTCGATGGCGATCACTTGGTTGGCACCGCGGTAGTCGACGATAGCAACGATGTGATGTTATTTAGTAGTGAGGGCAAGGCGGTGCGTTTTGCTGGGACCGACGTGCGGGCAATGGGACGGGTGTCCAAGGGCGTTCGGGGCATGCGATTGTCTGCTGAGCACCGGGTGATATCGATGGTTATTCCCGAGGCCAATGGCTACCTTTTGACGGTCTGCGACAACGGTTACGGAAAGCGTACGTCGACGGTTGAATTTCCCACCAAAGGGCGGGGTGGCAAGGGTATGATTGCCATTCAAGCCAGCGATCGAAATGGCCCCTTGGTTGGTGCTACGCAGCTATTTGATGGCGACGAAATCATGTTGATATCGGATCAGGGCACCATGGTGCGAACCCGCGGAGACGAGGTATCGGTGGTTGGAAGGAATACCCAAGGGGTGCGGGTTATCCGATTGAAGGAAAACGAAAACTTGGTGAGTTTAGCGCGAATTGCCGAGCCGGACGAAATCGAGGAAGGCGAGAGCGACGATCT
Source organism: uncultured Cellvibrionales bacterium (assembly GCA_937920185.1). Lineage (GTDB taxonomy): Bacteria > Pseudomonadota > Gammaproteobacteria > Pseudomonadales > Porticoccaceae > TMED48. Next base: position 7,174 of record CALGJN010000078.1, read on the forward strand.
CTCGGATGAATGAGGCTGCACCGTTATGACTACTGATATGACGCCTGATGACCCTTTGTTGCTGTTGCGCGATGAAATCGACGCAATCGATACCGAGATTATGCTCGCTATCAGTCGAAGAGCCCGTTGCGCGCAGCGGGTGGCCGAGATTAAGCAGCAGCAGGGCGATACCAATTACTACCGGCCGGAGCGCGAGGCACAGGTACTACGCCGCATTATGGCCGACAATCAAGGTCCGGTGGATAACGAGGAAATGGCCCGCCTATTTCGGCAGATCATGTCTGCATGCCTGGCCTTGGAGCAACCTTTGAAAGTGGCCTTCTTGGGTCCCGAGGGGACATTTACCCAAGAGGCCGCGCTCAAGCATTTTGGGCAGTCAGCGATTAGTATGCCGAAAAATGCCATTGATGAAGTATTTCGTGAGGTGGTCGCTGGCGGCTGTGACTATGGTGTGGTGCCGGTAGAAAACTCTACCGAGGGCGTCATAAGCCATACCTTGGATAGTTTTATCGATTCGTCGTTGACCATAAGCGGCGAGGTCGAACTGCGTATCCATCAGCACTTCATGATTGGCGCCAGCACCCATGAAGACAAAATTACCCGGGTATATTCGCACTCGCAGTCGTTGGCCCAGTGCCGACAGTGGCTGGACGCCAATTATCCCAGTATCGAACGGATCGCCGTCAGCAGTAACGCAGAGGCCGCCAAGCGTGTTCAAGGCGAGTGGAACTCGGCAGCGATCGCCGGGGATATGTCGTGCGAATTGTACGGTCTAAAAAAACTCTCGGAAAATATTGAAGACCGGCCGGACAACTCCACACGGTTCTTAATTATTGGCCGTGAGAACGTGCCTGCCAGTGGTGATGATAAAACGTCCGTGGTGGTGTCGATGCGCAATAAGCCGGGAGCATTGCATGCGCTGTTAAAGCCGTTTTACGAAGCCGATCTCGACCTGACGCGTGTCGAAACAAGACCCTCCAAAAGCGGCAAGTGGTCGTACGTGTTTTTTATCGATTTTGCCGGACACTGCGACGACCCTGGCGTCGCTTCGGTACTCGAAGAATTAGCCGCCGAGAGTGCCGACGTTAGACTGCTGGGCTCGTATCCTCGGGCGGTTTTATAATTCATATGGTCAGCGCATCGCACCGCGCATCGCGCGGCTCTCTCTTGGGGAACTCGGCATGACGGAGCAACTTCAGCCGAACTCGGTCGCACTCAATCGACTGGTTGTGGTTGGCCTGGGTCTCATTGGTGCGAGCACTGCAAAGGCGGCCCGGGATCGAGGTCTGTGTCGGCAAGTGATTGGTATATCGCGTCGCGATTCGACCCTCGAGATCGCGCTACAGCAGGGTGTTATCGATCGCGCCGAAACCAGTTTGGAGTCGCTCGCGGCAGAGCTTGGGCACGGCGATATGGTGTTGATAGGCGTGCCGACACTGACGGTTGCAGAAGTTCTAGCGGATTGCTCGAAATGGCTTTCCGATCAGGTCACGGTGACCGATGTCGCCAGCGTTAAGGGCAACGTTGTCGAAATGGCTCGGACGATCTATGGAGAGATTCCACCCCAGTTGGTGCCGGGGCATCCCATCGCCGGCTCTGAAAAGAGTGGTGTCAACGCTGCCCAGGCGGATTTATTCGTCGATCATCGAGTGATACTGACACCGACAGAGCAGACTGGTGATGAGCACCTTCAGCGTGTCAGTGCGTTGTGGCGTGGCGTCGGCGCTGCAGTGACCTCGATGCCGGTCAGCCGGCACGATAAAATTTTGGCAGCCACTAGTCATTTACCTCATCTTCTCGCCTATGCTTTGGTCGATAGTCTTGCTGCTGGTGGTGAACACCGCGAGATCTTTCGTTTTGCGGCCGGCGGATTCCGAGATTTTACGCGGATAGCGGCGAGCGATCCGGTGATGTGGCGGGATATCACGATCGCCAATCGAGAGGCTATTTTGGGGGTCTTGGATCCAGTCTTGGAGGATTTTGCGGCGTTGCGTTCGGCGGTCGACCGTGGCGATCAACAGGCTTTAATCGAGACTTTTACCCGCGCAAGGGATGCCCGACACTACTTCGAAAAATTGCTGGAAAACAGATCTATGAACCTATCTCCCGCGCGCACTGAAACGCGTTATCGTTTATCGCCAGGTGGCCATGGTCAGGCTTCGCTGCGAGTACCGGGGGATAAGTCTATGTCTCATCGCTCGGTAATGCTCGGTGCCCTCGCCGAGGGAATGACCGAGGTGACCGGATTTTTAGAGGGCGAGGATAGCTTGGCAACCCTGCAGGCATTTCGCGATATGGGGGTGTTAATTGAAGGCCCCGATCGAGGTCGTTTGGCGATTCACGGGGTCGGTTTGCACGGGCTAAAAGCTCCGGCTCGACCACTCTACTTGGGTAATTCGGGAACCTCTATGCGACTTTTATGTGGTCTTTTAGCGGGCCAAAATTTCGCGGCTGAGTTGATAGGCGACGAGTCGCTATCAAAGCGGCCTATGGCTCGGGTGGCGGACCCACTGCGGCAGATGGGCGCGGTCATCGAAACTGCGGAGGGCGGCAGGCCACCGTTAAAAATCCAAGGCGGTAAAGCCCTGCATGGGATCGATTACGACATGCCGATGGCCAGCGCTCAGGTCAAGTCCTGCCTGCTGCTGGCGGGTCTTTATGCCGATGGCACCACGACCGTGCGCGAGCCGGCGCCTACACGCGATCACACCGAGCGCATGTTGCACGGGTTTGGTTATGCCGTTGACAGCGCGTCTGGGTGCGCGTCACTGAGCGGCGGCGGGGTACTCAAAGCTCGACGTATCGACGTTCCTGCGGATATCTCATCAGCCGCCTTTTTTATGGTGGCCGCGGCGATTACCCCCGGCTCGGATATTTTGTTAAAGCACGTTGGCGTCAATCCTACGCGCACTGGCATTATTGTTATTTTGCGACTGATGGGCGCCGACATTGAAGTTCACGATCAGGGTGAGATCGGCGGTGAGCCGATTGCCGATATTCGCATTCGTTATCGACCTCTGGTGGGGATTGATATTCCGCGGGATCAAGTCCCCTTAGCGATCGACGAATTCCCGGTTATTTTCGTCGCTGCGGCCTGCGCGGCGGGTCGAACGCGCTTAACTGGTGCGGCCGAACTGCGGGTCAAAGAGAGCGACCGTATTCAGGTGATGGCCGATGGTCTTCAAGCGCTCGGTATCGCAGCGCAGCCGACCACCGACGGTATGCAGATCGAAGGCGGACAACTTGGTGGTGGCGAGGTCGACAGTCATGGCGATCATCGTATCGCGATGGCGTTTAGTATTGCCGCGCTGCGCGCCGATGGCGAGATCTTGATTGGCAACTGTAACAATGTGGCTACCTCATTTCCTGAATTCGTCGATTTGGCGCAGGCGATTGGCCTTGCCATTAGCGTTGAGGACATGGCGTAGTGATATCGGTACCGATTGTGACGGTGGATGGCCCAAGTGGTGCGGGTAAGGGCACTTTGAGTGCCGCGTTGGCCAGTAAACTAGGTTATCGCTACCTCGATAGCGGCGCGCTTTATCGGTTGTTAGCGTTGGCGTCAGAGCGCCACAAGGTGGCTCTCGACAACCAGCATGCGCTGGTCGTGCTGGCGGCACACTTGGATATTTGTTTCGAATACAACGCCGCCGAGGATCGGACTCAAATCCTATTGGAGGGCGAGGATGTCAGTCGCCAATTGCGCACCGAGTCGGTCGCTATCATGGCCTCTGAGTTGGCCGTGCACGTCGGGGTGCGAGCCGCCCTAGTGGAGCGACAGCGACTGTTCGCCCTAGCGCCCGGTTTGGTCGCCGATGGTCGCGATATGGGCACGGTGGTATTCCCCGAGGCAAGATTGAAAATCTATCTGACAGCGAGTGCCGAGGAACGCGCCGCGCGCAGATATAAACAGTTGCTAGAAAAGGGCGATAATGTTAGTCTGCGCGCCGTTCGACTGCAGGTTGACGAGCGTGATCAGCGCGACACAGAACGACAAGTAGCACCTCTGCGTCCGGCTGATGACGCTATACAGATAGACACTTCAGAGATGTCGGCGGACGCTGTTCTCCTGCAACTCTTAGAGATAACGGTAGTCAAGGGACTACTGACTTAATTGGGCGGCAACGCTGCGCCAGCGAATGGTGTTGTTAAGCCCTTATTCAATAACCCCGCATGACTGGCGTTGCGGCTGAGGCCCGTTACCGGCGCAGATCGCCGAGAGCAGTACCCTCACACTATCTAGGTATATTCCCATGAGCGAGAGCTTCCAAGCACTGTTTGAAGAAAGCCTTAAAACCGTAGAGATGAACCCCGGTGCGATTATTACCGG
>CALGJN010000079.1:0-8211 GCA_937920185.1 uncultured Cellvibrionales bacterium
TGACCGCGGTCTCCGACGACACCGTCACGGTAGACGGCAACCATCCGCTGGCCGGAAAAACGCTCAACTTTGACGTGTCTATTGAGGAAGTTCGCGACGCTACTGAAGAAGAGCTCGAGCACGGCCATGTTCAAGGCCCCGGGGGGCATGATCATTGATCCATTGGGCAATAATAGCCTGACGAGCTAAAGTGTCGAACATCGAAAAGTCAGCGGTATTGCCAGGGCGGCTTTATCGCCTTTTATTAGCAACAACAATTTGCTAATGTAGCGACTAACATTGTTCGAGGATATTAATAATCTCTATGCCAGACGCCAACGAAAATGCCATGGATCCCAACGCGCTATTTCGCGAGGAAAACTTTACCGATCAAAAAATTGGTGCCATTCGTAAGCTTGTGCCGGTGACAGCGAATGGCGCTGACGACCCGGACCGCGCAGTCCAGTATATGGGTTCTGCGCAAATCATGAGTCCAATGGGTCCCATTCCGCTAAATTTTGAACTGGCCGGCAATACCATCGGCGAGGCGGCGGATGACTTTGCCGCAAAAGCCCAAGTCGCTATCCAAGAGGCCTCGCAGGAGCTAGAGCGGATGCGCCGCGAACAGGCATCGCAAATTGTGGTGCCGGGGCAGGGCAATAGCAGCGGCATTATCACCTAAAAAATCACGCCCGAAAAAATCCCCTCAGCGGCAGACGGTTATCTTTTATTCGGGCGATTTTACGCCATTCAAATGCGCAGCGCTTGGCCCGACGGTTTAATCCGCAATCAGCGCAAGCTTCTCATCTCGACTGAGCTTTTTGATCTGCGATTCGCGGCGACTGGCAGAACTTCTGCTGTGCTCGCCCTCCACGTAAACCATCGCCAACGCTTGGCGACCACGAAAGTACTTGGCACCGGCACGACCACTTTGATGCTGCTTAAGGCGTCGTTCAACATCCGTGGTAATACCGGTGTACAAACTACTATCACTGGCCTCAACCATGTATACAAACCAACTATTCACGGGCTTTCGGCAACCAAGCGCAAAGGCGCTGAACAGCGTCGACAACGGTACTCGGCACCCTGCTGCTGGATGCGACCATGCCGGATTGATGTCAGCAAGTGGCTGCGGCAAATGCACGCGTAGTTAAACTTGCGGTAATTACGCTGCGGAATATCCTCGAGGTCATAATCGCCGCGCACCTCCGGCTCCGCGCCCAAAGTGCGCATCACACCACGCCACTCCGCGCCATGTGGCTTTACCGATCGATGACCGTGACAACAATCGACAACATAGTGAGCCACTTCATGAATGACGGTATTTTTAAGACTATCGACATAGTACTTGGCAAATATCCAGGGATTATAACGAATGCGCCGACGACCGCGACGCACTTGGTACATTCCGGCGCAGCGACCGCTGAGGTCGAAATCTACCGGCAGGTAGTCAAATGACGCCGACAAGTATCGTCCGGCAAGGTCAATCGCAGCATCGGTTGCTGCGCGCACCTGCTGTTGCTGCTGCGGGGAAATAGGCTCGATCATGAGCCCAGTATAATCGTACACAGGACTGCTACAATAGCGCGACACAATGATCTGGCAATTTATTATGAACGTTGATCTGCACTGCCACACCACGGCTTCCGATGGCTCACTTTCGCCCTCGGAACTGCTGCAATTGGCCGAGCAGCGCAATATCTCTATGCTTTCGATCACCGACCATGACACCCTAGATGCCTATTCGCAAATAGATCAACTCGACCTGCCGCTGCGTTTGATTCCGGGTATAGAATTTTCTTCCAAGTGGCGTAAAATTGGCGTGCATATTGTTGGGCTGAATATTGACCTGCAACATCCGACGATTATTGCGGGCGCGGCCCTGCAGACCAAAACGCGTCGTGATCGCGCTGAAAAAATCGCCGAGAAACTCGCTGGAATGGGTTTTAAAAACACCCTTGATGCCGCGCGTGCACGCGCCCTCGGGGGACAAATTGGACGCCCCCATTTCGCCGAACATCTAGTCGCTATCGGTGCCGTCAAATCGAGCCAACAGGCGTTTAAAAAATATCTTGGGGCCGGCAAGATCGCCGACATCAAAGCCTGTTGGGAGGACATCGAAACGGTGACCGGTTGGATCAAAGCTGCGGGCGGAACCGCGGTACTGGCTCACCCAAGTAAATATGGCCTGACAAGGGCCAAATTAACCGCCCTGATCGGTGATTTTAAAGATGCTGGAGGAGAGGCTATGGAGGTGATTTCTGGACAACAAACCTCGGCGTTGACGGTCGATCTCGCGTCGCTCAGCGTCAAACACCAATTGCTAGCATCCTGCGGCTCTGACTTTCACCGGCACCACACGCCATGGGCAGCACTGGGCAGAGTCGCCGAGTTACCCGACAACTGTATAAAAATCTGGAGTCGTTGGTAATAGCGATTAAATAATCGCTATCGCCGGCGCATAAATCCTGTGTATACTATTCAGCTAATCGCAGAGAAGGCGACTTAACTCAGATTCGGCGGACGTCTTGAAATTCTTTTTATTTATCGGCGAACAGTGGCTCCTTGTCAGCATCTTATTGTTACTTGTATACGTATATATTTTGTATGAGCGAGATAGAGGCGGCAAGTCGATCGGACAAAATGAACTGGTCGCGTTGTTAAATTCGGAGCACGCCGCGCTGGTTGATGTGCGTCCCAGCGGAGATTTCAGCGATGGCCACATTCATGGCGCCATCAGCATACCTCACACCAAACTGTCTTCCAGACATGTTGAATTGGTCAGAGAAAAAGACAAGGTCTTGGTGGTGGTAGACCAGTACGGACAACACGCCGGAAGCGCCGGCAAACTGCTCTCGTCGGAAGGTTATAATGTGCGTCGATTAAATGGCGGCATGGTGGAGTGGCGAGGTCAAAATTTACCCGTGGTTAAAGGATCGTAATCCCCGGGATACACATAAAGAGTGGGATAGGAAATGTCAGGAACGGTAATATACGGAACGCGAGCGGGGCCTTTTTGCATCGCGGCTAGAAAGTTACTCAGGGAGCGGGGCATCGAATTTGAAGATGTCACTCTGGATGGAGATGTTGCCCTTAGGAACGACATTCGCTCCCAAAGTAAGCGCGATACAGTTCCGCAGATTTGGATTGCCGACCAGCATGTGGGCGGCTACAGTGATCTGCGCGCGCTCGATATGCGCGGCGAGCTTGAGTCTTTAGCCAATCCATCATAACCGCCGACACCAACGAATAGGCGGCGTAATATGACCGCTAACAGACGTTAAAGAGGAATCAATGGCAGACGAGACTCAAGGCCAAGCGACGACAACCACGGAAGGCAGCGAAAAACCGGCAGCGAGTTTCTCGGCACAGCGTATCTACTTAAAAGATGTGTCATTCGAAACTCCAAAGGGTCCCGAACTATTCCAAAAGCAGTGGAACCCGAAGGTCAACCAAGATCTGAGCACGCATACCGCAAGGCTCGATGAGAGCATTTTCGAAGTGTCTTTGAGAATTACTATCACCGTAAAAGACAATGAAGATACGCTCTATCTGGTCGAAGTGGAACAAGCTGGGATCTTTAAGATCGAGGGCTTGGATGATCAGCAACTCGCACAGGTGCTCAATACCACCTGCGCAGCTATGCTCTTTCCCTACGCCAGAGAAGCCATCGACAACGTCCTCACCAAGGGTTCATTACCTCCATTAATGATACCTCCGGTCAATTTTGACGGCCTTTTTGCTTCGGCAATGGCTGCCAACCAGGCCCGAGAAGAACAGAGCAGCAAAGAGAGCAGCAACGAGAGCAATGATACCCAGCACTAGTGGTTAGGGTATCAAATTAAACCGAGGGGCTGTCTTCGATACCATAGTCCTGTAGCTTTCTGGTCAAGGTGTTGCGTCCCCATCCAAGCAGTTGAGCCGCATGCCTCTTTCGGCCACCGGTATGGGATAGCGCTGTATCGATCATTACTCGCTCCATATCTTCCAATGCTGTGACCATGATTCCCGTGCCCCCGGCGCGCAGTTGCGACTCTCCCCACGCGCGCAGTTGCGCCTGCCAGTTTTCAGCTTCTGCAGCGACCCCAACTGATTCATCCGACCGCAATTCGGGAGGGAGATCCGCCAGCAGCACCTCGCGACCAGCGGCCATGACGGTTAGCCAACGGCAGGTATTCTCCAACTGCCGGACGTTGCCCGGCCAAGGTAGATCACAACAGAGTGCGGTGGCTTCATCCGACAACACTTTTGACTCGACGTTGAGCTCCAGCGCGGCGCGAGCAAAAAAGTGTTTCATCAGCCGGGGTATATCCTCGCGCCTCTCGGACAGCCGTGGCAGATGGATACGGATTACATTGAGGCGGTGAAAGAGATCCTCGCGAAAACGATTTTGCTCGACTAATTGCTCCAAATGTTGATGGGTTGCGGCGATAATGCGTACGTCCACCTTGATCGATGTATGGCCCCCAACACGGTAAAATTCACCGTCCGAAAGTACCCGAAGCAATCGCGTTTGCGCCTCGGCAGGCATATCCCCAATCTCATCCAAAAACAAGGTGCCGCCATTGGACTGTTCGAATCGCCCTTCACGCCGCTGCCCCGCACCCGTAAAAGCGCCTTTCTCGTGACCAAATAGCTCCGACTCAATCAATTCATTCGGGATCGCAGCCATGTTTAAGGCGATAAATTCACGCCCAGATCTGGGCCCATGATTGTGTAGAGCTCGAGCCACCAGCTCTTTACCGGTACCCGATTCACCGTTGATCAGCACCGTGATATTAGAACTGGCGAGCCGTCCGATAGCCCGAAATACCTCCTGCATCGCTGGCGCTTCGCCAATAATTTCCTGAGTCTCGGGCCGCTCATCCTCACCTTTAGTGACCGACTGCTCCTTGGCGACAGCAACGCCGCGCTTGGTGACTGCCACCAGCTCGTCGAGATCAAAAGGCTTCGGCAGATATTCGAAAGCGCCTCCCTGATAGGCGGATACGGCACTGTCTAAATCAGAGTGGGCGGTGGTAATAATCATTGGCAGGTCTGGATAACTTTTCTGTATTTGGCGCAGCAGCTCCAAACCATCGATACCGGGCATACGGATGTCAGAGATAATCACCTGTGGCCTTGATGTCTGCAAGGCAATCAATAAATCATCGCCCTTTTCAAAACAGCGTACGCCGATACCGGCGCGCGTTAGTGCCTTTTCCATCACCCAGCGCATTGACCGGTCGTCTTCGGCGATCCAAATCCTTGAAGAGTTATCCATATTAGGCCTTTATTGGTAGATAGACAGAAAAACACGTGTCTCCGGGAATCGACTTGCAGTCGATCATACCGTCGTGAAAATTGATCGCAGTTTGAGCGATTGTCAGTCCAAGACCAGTACCCTCCACGTGCCCGCTAATCATGGGTAAAAAAATGCCTTCCTTAATCGCCGATTCAACACCTGGGCCATTGTCCAAAATATCGATCCGACAAACCATTCGACAGCGCGATCCGCCAATCGTAAGGCTTTGCTGAATGCGGGTTTTAAAGCGTATTTCTGAGTGCAACTGACTGCCTCGTTGCAGCGCCTGCATAGCGTTCCTGGCGATGTTCAGCAGCGCCTGTATTAACTGTTCTCGATCGCCCTGAATATCCGGAATGCTCGGATCATAGTCGCGCGTCAACGCGATGCTACCCTGAGTTTCGGCCTCGACCAACGCGGCGACATAATCAACGACTTCATGCACGTTTAAACGCTCGACCACCGGCAATTGATTGGGCCCCAACAGGCGATCGACCAAATTGCGCAATCGATCGACCTCGGTGACAATAATTTGACAGACCTCGTGGGATTCATCGTCGACCTCTCCATCCTGCAGCGCTTGATGGAGTAGTTGGGCAGCGCCACGAATACCCCCAAGAGGGTTTTTAATCTCGTGAGCCAAACCTCTAATTAGGCTTTTTGAACTGTCTTGAAGCGACGTCAGCGCGGCCTCCCGATTGATCTGCACAAAGCGATCAATCGCCTGCATTTCGACGATTAACGCCAACTTGCCATCGTGCTGCACCGGGGTCACCGAATAGTCGATCAGACAGGATTCGGCGGTCTGTGGCAAAATTGGCTCGTGTCGTTTAGTAAAGGCTTGATTGGTTTTTAATGACGCGCGCATCGCGCGTTGCGACGCCACAACATCGGTAAACAAAGCGCACACTTGGGTTCCGCGCAGCTTAACCAAACCAATTTTTAGCAGCGCCTCAGCTGCTGGATTGGCATAACTAATGGCCAACCACTCGTCGACCAGCAAAACCGATGTGTTGAGGTTGTCGAGTAGCGTCTGATACTGCGTCTCTAATGGCATATCGGCGATGCATGGTCCTTATTGGATCCAATCTTAATGGGTAGGGTCGCTGTAGCGACAGCCGTGGCTAAAACGTAGCAAGATCCGAGCCAACGTTGATCGGCGCAAGCGCTAGCGTGCATACCGCGCAAACAGCCGATACTATAGCTACGATCATATCTGAAAAGCTGCTCGGCTGCACCATGTTGGTGCGCCGCTGGTGTGGGTCTGCTAACCAGCAGGCACAAGGTGCTCGCTAAAAACCGCGCCGCGCTTTCCGACAGCCAGTCGAACGCTGGCGCATGGGTGTCTTTGGGGCATAAAAAAACCCGCAAACGATGAACGCTTGCGGGCCTTGTTGGGCGTAATACCCTACCTCTAACGGCTAGACCAATGCCTCTTTAGTGGTTTTAATGATCGCTGCAGCCACCTTGTACGGATCGGCATTTGACGCTGTGCGACGATCCTCTAGACGCCCTTTCCAGCCATCCTCAACGGTACCAATTGGCACGCGAATCGAGGCGCCACGATCGGATACGCCATAGCTGTACTCGTCGATTGATTGGGTTTCGTGCTTACCGGTCAATCGCTGGTCGTTATCCGCGCCATAGACGCTCATATGCCGGTCGATATGATTGCCAAAGTTTTCACAAATCTTGGTGAAAACCGCCTCGTCACCGTCTTCGCGCATCGGGCCATTGGAAAAGTTTGCGTGCATACCCGAGCCATTCCAATCCATCTCGCCAAACGGTTTGGGATGATAATTAATCGCATAACCGTACTTCTCTCCGGTTCGCTCTAGCAGATAGCGCGCTACCCAAGTCTCATCTCCAGCGCGCTTGGCGCCCTTGGCAAAGACTTGAAATTCCCACTGCCCAGCGGCCACCTCGGCATTGATACCCTCGACGTTAATTTCTGCCTCTAGGCAGATGTCAAAGTGCTCTTCCACACAGTCCCGACCAAACGCGTTGGCCGCGCCTACCGAGCAGTAGTACTGACCTTGAGGAGCTGGGTAGCCACCCACAGGGAATCCTGGAGGACGTTGAGTATCCACATCCCAGAGAAAATATTCCTGCTCGAACCCAAACCAAAAATCATCGTCGTCATCGTCGATGGTCGCCCTACCATTGCTCTCGTGTGGCGTACCGTCGGCGTTCATCACTTCTGTCATGACGAGGTAGGCATTGCTTCTGTCGGGGTCTGGAAAAATAGCCACGGGCTTCAATAGGCAATCAGAGGCATTACCCTCCGCCTGCTCAGTTGAGCTTCCGTCGAACGACCACATCGGGCACTCCTCGAGCGTTCCACCAAAGTTGCTTCTAACCTGCGTCTTACTGCGCAGGCTCTGCGTTGGCGCGTAGCCATCTAACCAGATATATTCTAATTTTGCTTTCATTGTCGATCAGTCTCCGAAATGTGTGTCGTTGTTGGTGCGGTAGCGAATGCCGCCAGATGCGCCCTCACCCAGAGCCTCGGCGCTGGTGCGGAGCATCGCGCAACCAGGTCATGGGGCGAGCTATTGTAGCGGTTAATGAGAAGCAATTGCCATGCCAAGCAACAAGAAGCGCTCTACCGCCCCGAGATGTCGGCACAATAGCGACCAGACATCGCTTACCTAACTCGGTTGAGCGCGCAAAATTGCACCAAAAAAGTGCATAATTTTAAAAACGGCACCAGATTAGTGCGATTGTGCGGGTGATTACCTATTTTGAACCCCCGATATTTAGGCGTTAAACCCCACTCAGACCGCGCCAAGAAAAAGATTCATAGCAGTTTCTCTCAATTCTCGTATAATCGCGGCTTTTCACCACCACGCGCCCTTTACTCTGCGGCTTGAACCCCGAACGCACTTCGCTTAAACAAATACGGCCAGCAACCCATGTCCATCGAAAACTTACGTAACATCGCCATC
>CALGJN010000080.1:0-4714 GCA_937920185.1 uncultured Cellvibrionales bacterium
AGGCCTCTCGCCCTGCGCGCTCGACCATAAAAAAATCCCCCGCATGCAAAATGCGGAGGATTGATTTATGGCGGAGAGAGAGGGATTCGAACCCTCGATACGCTATTAACGCATACACACTTTCCAGGCGTGCGCCTTCAGCCGCTCGGCCACCTCTCCGGTTCAATCATTGTTGCCGCGCAATCAGGCACAATTTTTGAGGGGTCAGACTGTATACAAATCGCCGCCGAAAAGCAATCCGCGCGGCGCTTGATAACAGCAAAAATCTAACATCCTCGGGACTTTAGTCGCTATTGACGGACGTGTCTAAAGGCTGGCGGCAACGCCTGATGGGTGCTGCGAAAGGGATTGATATCTATACCGCCACGGCGCAGATAACGCGCGTAAACCGACAGCGCACTCGGCTGGCACTGGGCAACGATATCGGCAAAAATTTGCTCGACGCACTGCTCGTGAAAGTCCTGGTGTTGACGGTATGAAACGAGATAGGCAAGCAACCCGTCGCGATCGATCGGCGCACCGCGATAAACAATGTACACCGATGCCCAATCTGGTTGGTTAGTCACCGGACAATTGCTGCGCAACAAGTGCGAATAGAGCGTCTCTTCGATCTCGCTCTCAGTGTCTGTATCAAGCTCTCGATCAAGCTCTCGATCAACATCTAGGCCTAACAAGTTAGCATCCGGGGTGTAGGCATTGATCGATACCTGACGACGATCCAGGCAGTGCCCCTCGGGTTCGCTCGTCGGGCGTTGCCGGTGATAGTCGTCGAGGGTGTAGAGAGAGACCTCGACAGCGCCACCGGTGGCGCTCGACAAATCGTCGCGCAAGCGAGATTGCAGCGTACTCCAAGAGGGTTCCACATGCTGATGATAGCTATTCAAATAGAGCTTCACCGATTTTGACTCGACGATGTTGGGGCTGTCGCAGGGAACGCTAAATTCGGCGATGGCGCTCTGCGGCAGACCCTGCCCATTCAGCCACGATAGTTCGTAGGCGGTCCACAGATCACAGCCGACAAACCCCAACACCGTCCCCTGCGCTTGGCGAGCACGAACCCGAGCTATCGGGTATAACAGCCGAGCGTCTAGTGCGCTGTCGTAGTCAGTCGTCCGACCCAGTCCCGTGTCGGAGTAATCGATGCTCAACTGCGCAACCTAGAGCCCTGCTCCAACTGCCGCAGGGTGATAGAAAAAAGCACCGCAATCGATAGACAGACCATGGCAAAAGCCCACCCAATATTAATATCGGTGACACCACTGATACCGTAACGAAAGGTATTAACCACGTATAGGATCGGGTTGATCAAGGCCACATTGGCCCAAAAATCACTCAGTAATTGGGTCGAATAAAATACCCCACCAAGATAGGTCAATGGCGTCAAAATAAAGGTTGGCACTATGGAAATATCGTCAAAGCTGTCGGCGAAAATGGCGTTTAACAAGCCGGCGATCGAAAATAGCATCGACGTCAACAAAACAATACTGATCGTAACCGGCACGTTGTGGATAGAAAAATCGGCAAAGTAAAGCGACAACAGCGTGACGATGACGCCGATACCCAAACCTCGGGTCATACCGCCGACTACATAACCGAGCAAAATCACGATATTGGGCGTCGGTGAGACCAACAACTCCTCGATATTGCGCTGAAACTTGGAGCCGTAAAAAGACGACACCACATTGGAATACGAATTGGTAATGACCGACATCATGATCAACCCCGGCGCGACAAACTGGATGTACGGCAACCCCGCCATCTCGCCAATACGCCCACCAATAAGATTGCCAAAAATCAAAAAGTACAAGACGATGGTGATCACCGGCGGAATCAGCGTCTGCGGCCAAATACGCAGATAGCGCCGCACTTCTCGCGTGACGATGGTGGCAAAGGCTATCCATATCTCGTTGCGGTTCACGCTAAGGTCTCCGGCAATTTTTTCTCGACCATACTGATAAACAATTCCTCCAATCGATTGGTCTTGTTGCGCATGCTGAGCACCTCGATAGATTGCTCTGCTAGCGCCGCAAACAGCGGGTTGATCGACTGGCCGCTGGCAACTTCAACCTCTAGGCCGTGACTGTCGGTGCGGGCTATGCGATAGCCGTCTACCTCCGGCGCCGCGACCAGTTCGTCTCGCGTGTCGAGCACGAAGGTCTCGACACTCAGCTGTTTAATCAACGCCTTGACGCTGGTATTTTGAACGATCCTGCCATGATCGATAATCGCTACGTTGCGACACAGACTCTCGGCCTCTTCGAGGTAGTGAGTGGTGAGAATGATGGTCGTACCGCGCTGGTTTATGTCGCACAAGAAGTCCCACATCGATCGGCGCAACTCGATGTCTACGCCGGCAGTCGGTTCATCGAGAATCAATAATTTGGGCTCGTGAATCAGCGCTCGCGCTATCATCAGACGCCGTTTCATACCGCCCGACAGAGTTCTCGATGGCTCCCAGCGACGTTCCCAAAGCCCCAACTGCTTCAGGTAGCGCTCGGTGCGCTCAAGCGCCACACGCCGCCCAATACCATAGTAACCAGCCTGATTGACGAGAATGTCGATCGGTCGCTCAAACTGGTTAAAGTTGAATTCTTGCGGCACCACCCCGATATGCCGCTTGGCATTGGCGAAATCGGCATCGATATCGTGGCCAAACACCGAAACCGAGCCCGAAGATTTGCGTACCAAGGAGCAAATAATACCTATAGTCGTCGACTTGCCCGCGCCGTTAGGGCCCAACAGCGCAAAAAAATCGCCCGACTCGACTCTCAGGTCAATCCCCTTGAGCGCTTCAAAGTGATCGCCATAGGTTTTGCTAAGCTGACTAATCTGCAACGCTGGCGTGTGGTTTTCAATCACTCTTTTTATGCCCTGTAATATTGGTGAAAATAGCGGCCTATGGATGCCGCCATTATTTAAAAAAAAGCAGCTCGCACTGCTATACTTAATCAGAGAAGCGCATGTTTGAACGCCTGCACCCTTTGCGGGGATATCGCTCTAACGGTCTTTTCAACTGGCGAAAAACCCACCCTAAATCGCCATGTTCATGGGAGACGCACCGTGCAAAGAGTCATCACCACGCCCCTCGGGCCTGTGACCCTGACCTGCGAGAACGCGCTATTGTCTCGCCTCGAGTTCTCGCCCCGCGGCGATTGCGATCGCGGGGTGGCGGCGAACGAGTCAGACGCTTCGATAGCTCGCGCCAACGCTGTGATTATACAGCACGCAAGCCAACAACTTCATGAGTATTTTAGCGGCCAGCGAACCCTCTTTACACTGCCGCTCGACGCCCGTGGAACTGAGTTTCAACAACTCGCCTGGCGGCAACTGCAAACCATCCCCTACGCAGCCACGCGTAGCTATAAATGGCAGTGCCATGCAATGGGTCGGCCTAACGCCGCCCGCGCAGTGGGCTCCGCCAACGGCCGTAATCCACTGCCGATCATCATTCCCTGCCACCGCGTAATCGGCGCCAACGGCACGCTCACCGGTTACAGTGGCGGCTTGGCGATCAAACAATTTTTACTTTCCTGCGAGCGTTTTTTTGGCACCGCCGCAGGCTCTAGTTCGAACGACCGATAAAGTGCATAATAACGCCCTTCCTGCACGCCTTACACAGGGCCTTTAAACCATGCCGCGCAAGACCATTCATCGCCTGATTCCAAACATCACGGCCATTCTCGAAAAACCATCGTTACACTGGCTGAATTCGCTGATAAAAGACCCCAACTTGTTGCATATCAATCGACATTCGGTCTCGTTGGGCGTGTATATCGGCATCTTTTCGGCCTTTTTACCGCTCCCCGGGCAGACCTTTATCGCGGTATGGATGTGCTTTTGGCTCGGCGCAAACCTGCCGATTGCAGCCGTCGTAATTTGGATTAGCAACCCGATCACCATGCCACCGATGTTTTATCTCACCTATCAACTCGGCAGCATATTGCTTGGCACCGAGGCTCTCGACTTTACCATCTCGCTCACTTGGCAATGGTTTATCAACGTCGGCACACAAATTATTTTGCCGCTGGCGGTCGGCAGTCTGTTGAGCGGAATACTGCTGGCGACCAGCGGTTATTTTCTTGTGCTACAACTTTGGCGTTGGAAGGTGGTGCAAAATTGGGAGCGCCGCAATATCGAACGCATCGAGTTAAAACGCCAAACCGTTGCCGAAGATCAGTAACGTAACTCTGTCGCCGGCGCAACGCGCGATGCACGAATCGCCGGGTAGACGGTCGCCATGCCGTTCAACAATGCCGCTACCGCCGCAATCACCAAAACGTCACCAGCGCGCAGATCCACCGGCACATAGTCGATCGGATAGACCGCGGTGTCTAGAAAGACCCGCCCAGACAGTTGTTCGACCCAACCGATCAACTCACCTACCCACAGGCACCCAACCACGCCAAGTAGCACGCCAGTAGCAATACCAAGCGCACCGATCACGCCACCCTGCACTAAAAAAACCTGCACGATAGACCGCCCAGACAGACCCAGAGTTTGCAACACGGCGATATCCCGGCGTTTATCAATCACCGACATCATTAGCATAGAGACCACGTTAAAGGCGGCAATCGCGACAATCATAAAGATCAACAATCCGACCATATTGCGCGACAACTGAATGGCTTGATAGAGATTGCCATGGGTTTGAAACCAATCTCTAAAACCATACCCATAGGGAAGTTTTTCAAGCAGTTGATAACCGATTTCGCGA
>CALGJN010000081.1:0-3856 GCA_937920185.1 uncultured Cellvibrionales bacterium
ACTGCGCTCGGGGGGGCTGCCAATGTCGAACAACGACGCACTCGAAAGTTACTCTATGTTTGCCAATGTATACAGTTATATGGGTCTACCACTGTCGCGGGATCTTACCAATGCCGATCTAGCGGTGTTGGGTATTCCCTATGATTTGGCTACCACCGGCCGTGCCGGAACGCGTCTTGGTCCGCGCGCAGTTAGGCAGGCATCGGCTAATTTACGCTGGGAAGAGAAGCGCTGGCCTTGGTCGTTCAATGCGTTCGAGCGGATGGCTGTGATCGATTATGGCGATCTCGAATTTGATCCTGGTGAGTCGCAATCTATGGTTGATACGGTGCTCGACCATGTCGCCAGTATTCATGCTCAAGGCAGTCGGACACTCGCTATTGGCGGCGATCATTTCGTCACCCTACCGCTGTTAAGAGGCGTCTATGCAGAACATGGTAAGTTGGCTCTGGTGCAATTCGATGCGCACACGGATACCTATCCTGAGAGTTCTGAATACGATCATGGCGGCATGTTTCATACGGCACCCAAGGAGGGGATTATAGATCCGAATCGGTCTATTCAAATCGGTATTAGATCCGAATTCGATGCGAATAACCACGCGTTTGAGGTGATCGACGCTGCCGCCGCCAACGACATGGCGTGTGCGGATATCGCAGCCGCGATTTTCAACCGGGTGGGCGAGATGCCGGTTTATTTGACGTTTGATATTGATTGCCTAGACCCGGCTTATGCTCCGGGGACCGGCACGCCGGTGGTCGGTGGTTTGAGCACCGACAGGGCGTTAAAAATTCTTCGAGGATTAAACGGCTTGAATATAGTCGCTGCCGATGTGGTCGAAGTATCGCCACCCTACGACCACGCCGAGATCACTGCGCTGGCCGCCGCAACCATAGGTTTAGAACTGATTTATTTGATGGCTGCGGTAGATAAATAACGCTACAACGCGAGTGAGTACTTATAGAAATCGGTTTCTCGAAGGTAACCATAGGCCTCGTAGA
This sequence comes from uncultured Cellvibrionales bacterium, assembly GCA_937920185.1. Lineage (GTDB taxonomy): Bacteria > Pseudomonadota > Gammaproteobacteria > Pseudomonadales > Porticoccaceae > TMED48. The sequence continues at coordinate 1,002 of CALGJN010000081.1, forward strand.
GCGCCTGCGCATTGATATTGTCGATCGCGGTTTCTAAATCTATGCGCGAAGCTCCGCTATCACGCGCTGTGCCCTCCGCGCGGGCCATCAGAGCCTTGCCCACGCCGCGATTACGCGTGCTGGGGTCGACAAATAAGTCGTAAAGAATCCAGATTGGACTGGCGTCGACGCTGCAAAACGATGCGTATAATTGGGTAAACCCGACTGCCTTTTGATGCGCAATATCGCCATCCCATGCGATTAAGATGATCGAGCTAGCGGTGCTGATTCGGTCGTAAAGGTAGGTCTCAGCCAATCTTATATTTGCTTCCTGCTGGTAAAATTGTCGGTACAGGTCAAATAGCGGTGCGACCGCGCCGAGATCATCGATAGTTGCAACGCTGATGCTCGTCGGGCCGTTACTAAGCCCCAGGTCTGGGTCCTTAGAGGCTGGCATTGGATAGCACCAGGGGAAGATGCTCGCTAAAAAACACCGGCAAACATGTCGGGCGTCGTCGCGGTCATAGTTTTCGCCAGCAAATAATATCTCTTTCCAGACTTCTTCGGTAATCCCTGATATGGCGTTGGCTATCGCTCGAGCATTAATTTGAGATTGTTTATCAGCGCGACGGATTATCTGGTCGCAGAGGCTTAGAATCAGCTTATAATTTTGCTGGTCGAGGCTACCCCGTATGCTTTGATAGTCCTCCCGCCCGCGACTCTCAGAGTCAAATGCATGCCATACCGCCATCTTGCGATGTTCGGTAATTTCGGGGTCGAGTGAGGCGTCAATAATGGCGGCGAGGCGAACGGCGGGATCGGGCCCCGCATTTTTTAATGCCTTGGCGATACTGCGATCGAACTCCTCAGAGACAAACCGCAGCGTTTCCAGCAGAAGTGTCTCTTTGCTATCGAAATGAAAATTCACCGTGCCGGCGGTCACGCCTGCAATCGAACTAATTTTTGCCAGTGTCAACTTGGATAAGCCATATTCGGCAATCGCCGTGATGGTGGCATCGATCAGAAGTTTTCGCCGTTCTTTGTGGATGGGCGGATGACTAATCGGCATGCTCGTTGGCCTTATATGAGAGGTAGGTCATTGCACCCAGACGCGTTGTAGCATTGCGGGCTGAATAACTGTTGAATCGGCTAAACGGTTGTATAATGTTCTTACGGCGTTGGATTGGCAAGTATTATCATGCGACTATTCGCGTCTGGATATTGCTATTACAACCTACTGGAGAATCTATGTCTTATCAACTGCCGGGGCCAAAGACTCTGGAAAAACTTCAATCTGGACGCGACCTGATGCGGCATGGTTTGCGTTATGACAGCGCGGCCAAGGTCTCTGCGGCGCGCGGATTTATTCCACCGGCGCAGATTCTCGTCGGCCGAGCTGAGGGCGATTTTGTCTGGGATTTGGATGGCAATCGCTTTATCGATTTTCAAAACGGCTGGGCCACCAATGCGCTGGGCAATTGTCATCCGGAAATTATAGAGGCGGTACATGCAGCCCACCGACGCTACGGTTATCATTGGGAGCATCCTTTACGCTTTGAACTAGCGCAAAAGTTGGCAGATATTATGCCTGCTCAGCAGCTGCCGCGATTTACCTTTGAGGTCTCTGGAACCGAAGCTGTGGAGTCGGCCGTGCATCTGGCCCTGTGCTACACCCAGCGCCGGCAGATTATTAGTTTCACCTCGGCTTTTCACGGTGCAGGGTTGGGTACTAAGATGATCAGTGGCTACACCAGCGAGCATAATTTGTACATGGAGCCTTGGGCCGGAGGCGTGATCAAGGCGCCATATCCGCACTCGGAAAATATTCCGGCCAACATGACGTCCCAGCAATACATCGATTTTTGCTTGTGGTATTTGGAAAGTCACATTCCAGAGTATATTGCACCGGCAGATAACATCGCTGCGATCATCATCGAGCCCGGTCTAGCCGAGGGTGGCAACTGGATACCATCGCTGGACTTTATTCAGGGTATCCGTCGAATTTGTGATAAATACGACTGGTTAATGATCGTCGATGAGGTGCTTACGGGATTGGGGCGTACTGGACGCATGTGGGGTATCGAGCACTACGATGTCGTGCCAGACATGCTGGTGGTCGGCAAAAATCTATCCGGAGGTATAGAACCCTGTGCGGGAGTGGCTACTAGAGACGAGATTCTCGGTGATAATCCGCGGGCATCCGCAGGCAGTACGTTTGCCGGTACCCCGGCAGGCTGTGCCGCGGGGTTAAAGACCCTAGAGATATTCGAACGTGATAACTTGGTACTGCGGGCGCAACAACTGACGGCATTTGCCGAACAGCGCATGGGCGACTGGGCCGAACGATATGCCATCGTCAGCGAAGTGCGTTGCTTAGGATTGCTGATGGGGATTTCTTTTACCCATCCAGATCGCGATCAAATGCCCGATGATTACGACGATAGTTGGATTGCGCGCACCGTGCGGAATGAGATGCTCATCAATGGTGTCTGGGCTATCTGCGATACCGAACCGACTGTTCGCATGTACCCAGCGCTCACTATGGATGAGGGCGTGTTTGTCGAAGCGCTAGATATTCTGGAGGCGGCGATCCAAACAGTCGACAAAGGCGGTAGGCTGGTCGGTGACTACCCGTCCATACCCAGCGGTGTTACAGGCTTTTAGCGGTAGCGTTGACAACTAGCTCGGTTGTTATAGATTTTTTAGAAACTCGGGGGGGTGCAGGCGCTGATCAGTTCACAGGGTTGCCTGCCAACATTTTTGAAGTGGTGGGGGATGGTGCTTTTAAAATAATAGGCGTCGCCAGGCTTCAATGTTTTAATCTGCTCGCCGACCTGCACCTGCAGCGTACCGGTTAAAATAATACCGCACTCTTC
>CALGJN010000082.1:0-1690 GCA_937920185.1 uncultured Cellvibrionales bacterium
CGGTGAAAGCCTTTAACTACTAGCTTGTGAAACTCCTCAACTATGACCCGGTGAAAGCCCTCAACCGTTAGTGCTAATTTTTACTCGCGGAAAAAGCTCAAATGCCGGAGTTGACGAACTTGTCGCTCAGGTCAAAAAACTCGAGGGCATAACCGCGGTCTTTGTAGAAACTAAAACTGTCGCGCTTTGCCTGCTGGTAATTTGGCTCGGCATGGATTATCTCGATAACTCGCTCGAAGCGGCTAAACCAAGCTGGCCTCGAAGCATCCAAATTGATCAAAAGCTGGTAGTGCTCGCCTGGTGTAGCGTCGGTGCTAATTGCCACTGGTTGTGATTGTGAGCCCAACCCATGGGGTATAAAAGAGGTTTTTGAGAAACTCCAAAGTTTGTCATTCAAGCTTTCAGCGGAGTCTTGATTAGGCATTTGGCAGAGCACTTGCTGATTTGACAGGCGCGCTTTTTCGACCAGCTTACAGGTCAGCGCCAGCGCCAAATTTTGGTCGCCGGCGAGTTTATAAAACGACACTCGGGTCATGACGGCGCCGGTTTGTTAGGTTGAATGATTTGCGCGTTGCTGTAAATAATCCATCAGCAGCGGCACCGGGCGACCCGTCGCACCTTTTTGCGCGCCGGATAACCAGGCCGTGCCGGCAATATCGATGTGCGCCCAGGGAAGTTTTTTGGCGTAGCGAGCTAAAAAACATGCGGCGGTGATGGTTCCCGCTTCGCGGCCGCCGATGTTCGCCATGTCGGCGAAGTTACTCTTTAGTTGGGCGTCGTACTCTTCCCAAAGTGGGAGCTGCCAAGCGCGATCGCCACTGCGTGTGCCACTGGCCAACAATTCATCGGCTAGATCGTCGTCGTTGGCGAGAAGCCCCGAGGCCTGCTTGCCCAGTGCCATCACACAAGCGCCGGTTAAAGTGGCTATGTCAATGACCGCACGGGGCTTAAAACGTTCCGAGTAAGTAATGGCATCGCATAGAATGAGCCGGCCCTCGGCATCGGTATTCAGTACCTCGATGGTCTGTCCCGACATGCTGGTCACCACATCGCCGGGACGTGTGGCCGTGCCACTTGGCATATTTTCGACCGCGGGTACTAAGCCGATAACATTGATCGCAAGTCCGCTGGCACACAATGCTTGCATGACGCCAAACACCGATGCCCCACCGCACATATCAAATTTCATTTCGTCCATGCCGCCGCCCGGTTTTAGACTGATGCCCCCAGAGTCAAAGGTGACGGCCTTGCCAATGAGCACCGTTGGCGCCTCTGATTTTGCACCTCCGCGATAGTTCATGATGATAAACTTGGCGGGCTCCACTGTCCCTGCAGTTACCGATAGTAGTGAACCCATAGCGAGCTTGTGCATATCCGCATTGTCGAGGATTTGGCAGTCGAGGGAGGCGTTGTCGCGCGCCATATCACTCGCTCGATCGGCCAAATAACTGGGCGTACAAAAATTCGCCGGAAGATTACCCAGTTCCCGCGCGCAGTTCATGCCGTTGCCAACAGCCGCGCCAAAGTCGAGGCCAGTACTGGCCAATTGCTGCTCGGCACGGCTCCCGGTCCAGTAGATGAGGGTTTTCAGACGACTCGCTACCACTTTGTCATTTTTTGCATATTTGTAACGCGCATGCAGCACATTTCGCGCGACCATGGCGGCCTGCCAGTGGCCATCATCGGGTGC
>CALGJN010000083.1:0-1368 GCA_937920185.1 uncultured Cellvibrionales bacterium
AAAAGCCTTGGACGCTGCCAAGGCTTCTGTACAAACTGATCCCGCCTCCGTCGGCAACAATCGCCCTTATCGAGGTCAAGGATCGAGAAAGAAGATATTCTTTGAAGGGGATCTTGTCAATAGTCACCAAGAATTACCAATTGGCGCGTCAATGCTGTTCAGTAAACAGTCAAGGAGGTGCCGTTTAACATACCCAGAGGTTCGTCGTTGGAACGTGGCATACGGCGATGGCAAGATCGACACCTTTGTGCCACGCAGAGCGCCGGGGCAGTGCAGGGCGGCAGAGATTGAAAGGGTCTGTGTTTGCGGGATGAGCGATCAGCGAATCTGGCAAAGCCCGTTAAGCGGCAAAGAAAACTGAGGATTTAACTTTCTTGGGGAGGTCTTATGGGGTGTTGTTATGCTGACTATTGTCTGCGTTGTTACCTATGAGCATCGGCGGTGACGGTTCTTGATAGCTTGTTTGATAAAGCGCATAAAATGATAAAAAACCTACCCGCTCTACTTTGCCTTGCTTCTAATGGTTGAGGTCGGGGCGGTTACCAGGGCAACTGCTCGCCATTGACGTGCCAAAAGGTGCCGGTTTGCTGTGCGGTTTTTTGCGCCATTAGAGCGATCAGTCCGCGCGCCGATTCGGCTGTGTCGATCAGCCCTCGCTGATGAGTCATATCGGTTTTGACGTAGCCTGGATGAAGCAAAAACACCGCGATGCCGCGGCTTTTTAAGTCCAAGCTGAGACTCTTACCCGCTGCGTTGAGCGCAGCTTTCGACATTCTATAGCCGTAGCTGCCGCCGGTGGTGTTGTCTGTCATAGAGCCCATGCGACTGGTCAGTAAGCCAATTTTGGAGGACGCGGTCATGTACGGGGTAAACACTTGCGCTGCGAGCATGGGAGCGATGGCGTTGACGGTGAATTGCTCAACAATGGCTGCGGGGTCAAAGTTGCTCAGGCCCTGCGGCGTCAAAATGCCGGATACGTGAAACAGCCAGTCGAGGTTGGCGAGATCTAGCGCTGCGACGCTGCGCTGCATGTGTGCCGCGTCGGTGACCTCGAACTGTTCAATAATTGCTGCCGGTGCGCACTCCCGCAAGGCTGGTGAGCTCTGCCGGCAAAACGCAAACACCTGATGTTCGGCGCGCACTAGCTGTCGCACCAATTCTAGGCCAATGCCACGATTGCTGCCGATCACGGCTATTTTCATAGATTCTCCAAAACGACGCCCAAGCGGTCGTCACGACACCGCCCGAGAGCGATCGAACAGGCTATTGGGTTGTCTGCTATCTGCTATCTGCTTTGTGCTCGACTAGGCGCGCCCGCTAAAGACCACCGCTTGATCGAGGTCAAAGCGCACCGGCAGACTGTCGCCG
>CALGJN010000084.1:0-2978 GCA_937920185.1 uncultured Cellvibrionales bacterium
ACGATTTAGGTTTGAGAAGGCTGCCCACCCGGATGTGGATCCCGCCTTTGACACCGACACTGTGCTAGTTAGCGGCGCGACCGAAACCAGTTATACGATCACTTTTGCAGCTCAGGACGCCGCCAATACCTACAGTTCTTTGCTGATGTATGTGACCGAGCGCGATCTGCCGGTGGTGGTGAAAAACGTCAAGGTCATGGCGACGGCTGATGCCAGTAGTGATGCTGGTGGCGGTGCGGCTGCTTCGCCCTACGCCGGTCCATGGGGATCCTTTGGCAATGCCACAGCTGATGCCGACACCGATACGTATAGCTTCCCTACCGGTGCTGAAAGTTGGGCTGGTTTCTCCAACGACAACAGCGCGCTGTATCCGTTTAGCTTCCCCCATGGAGGTACCATCACTTTTACCGGCGCGGTGCCGAGTGGTGGCGATGTCAACGTCAGTTTTAGGTTTGAGCGTCTGGCGCACCCGGATGTAGATCCAGCATTCAATACCGATGCTGCGACTGTCAGCGGGGCGACCGAGGCAACCTATAGCATTACCATAGCGTCACAGGATGTCGCCAATACCTTTAGTTCGTTGCTGATGTATATCGCCGAAAATGACGTCGATGTGGTGATTAAGAACGTTATGGTCAAGGCCAATGAAAATTCTCTCTACGCGCAGCCTTGGGGCCCCTTTGGCAACTCAACGGCAGATGAGGATACTGATACGTATGCCTTCCCCACAGGTGCTGAAAGCTGGGCTGGTTTTGCCAACAACAACGCGTCGCTATACCCATTTAGCTTTGCCAATGGTGGCAGTATCACGTTTACCGCTGCTGTACCGAGTGGCGGTGAGGCGAATATCAGCTTTAGGTTCGAGCGCATGCCTCACCCGGACGTCGACCCGGCGTTTAGCACCGATGCAGCGACCGTCAGCGGCGCCGCCGAGGCTACCTATACGCTCACTATTGCGGCGCAGGATGCCGCCAATACCTTTAGTTCATTGCTGATGTACATCGCTGAAAACGATGTCGATGTTGTCATAAAGCAGGTGTTGGTGACGGCGAATTAAGTTGGCGAGCGCTGCCGATAGGCATCTGTGATCAAAAAAACAGCAACACCCAAAAAAGTCGGACAATTGCCCGGCTTTTTTGTGCGTGGGATAAAGCTATTTGTACCCTAGAGGATTTTTTCTGAGACTGCTCAGGGTTGGGTGAGAAGCTTTCTGGCATACTTGACGCTGTTTAAGTGCTGACTGGGGAGGGTATGTATTGGACGCTATAGCCGAGTGGCAAGGCATCGATTATCGATGCTTTCAGCGTGAAATTGTCGGCGGTGATCGACCGGGTATACTGCGCGATGCGGTTGCCCATTGGCCTGTTGTGGCAGCTAGTGGCGAGTCATTTTCGGCGTTGATCGATTACTTGAAACCGCTGTGTAAATCCGGACCCGTGACGGCATTGGTCGCCGATCCATCAGTCGAGGGGCGTTTTTTCTATCGAAACGATCTGCGTGGTGTGAATTTTCAGCGTGGGCAGACAGAACTTGCCAACGCCATGGATCGATTGCTGGAAACAGCCTCTGTGGATCGACCGCAGGCGATCGCCATTCAAGCGGTGCCAATCAGGGAAAGATTACCCAGATTTGAGGATCACAATCCGCAATCATTGCTCCCGGCGGACATTGCGCCGACGCTGTGGATGGGTAATCGAGGTACGGTGGCACCGCATTTTGACGTGCATGACAACCTCGCCTGCGTTGTGGCTGGGGCGAGACGCTTTACGCTGTTTCCGCCGGAGCAGGCCGCAAACCTGTATCCGGGTCCGGCGTTATATACACCGGCGGGGGTGCCGGTGAGCATGGTCGATCTCAGTCGACCCGATCTGGCGCTCTATCCAAAGTTTACTCATGCGCTCGCAGCGGCGCAGCAGTCGCTGTTGCAACCCGGCGACGCGATCTATATGCCAGCTCTTTGGTGGCACGGGGTCGAGTCTACGGATAGGGTCAATATGTTGGTCAACTACTGGTGGGGGGGGGTGCCCGACGCTGGGGTTTCACCTTACGATAGCTTGTTGCATAGCATGATGAGCATCGCCGACCTCAGCGAGACAAAGCGTTGTGCTTGGAAGCATTTTTTTGATTACTTTGTATTTAAGACCGATGCCCAACCCAGCGAGCATTTACCCACTGACCTCGACGATCTGGTTACCGGTATGAATAACCAGCAGATTACCATGCTGAGGCAGTCACTAGCCCGCCGCTTACACTCAGGGCCAACTAAAAAATAGTTTCGCTGTAGCGGTTACATCGCCACGGATTTACAGTAGTGGTCGATAAACTGTTGGTGGCTCGGAAGTTGCGCCACTCGGTGTTGGGCACGCCCCTCAATGTCGGCCAAAAAGCCTGACAGTTCGCTGTCGCTCATCATATTGACGATGGGGTGATATTGCGCCGGCATCAGACCCTGGCCAAGCATGACTTGGGTCCATGAATTTTCTGTAAACAGATCCCGTTCCTTTTGGAAAACGCGCCCCGATTGCTTAAATAGTTCGAGCCGGTGCTGCAGTGATTGTGGAATTTTCATGGACTTACAGTGGCGCCAAAACGGACTGTCTTCGCGTTCGGTAAGATGGTAGTGAAGGACAATAAAGTCGCGGATAAAGTGGAACTCCTCGCGCATTTGTTGGTTGAATTCGCGCGTGTCGGCGGGCTGCACGCCGCCGAAAGGAAACATTTGCAGCAGGCGAATGATGCCTCGTTGTACCATGTGGATGCTGGTTGATTCGAGGGGCTCTACAAATCCGCTGGCGAGGCCCAGCGCAATACAGTTTTTGTTCCAGTGTTGCTGGCGCTGACCGGTGCGAAATTCAATCACACGGGGCTCTGTGAGGCGCGGACCCTCGATGTTGTCTAGCAGTGAGGCAATGGCCTCATCGTCGGACAGGTAACGGTCGCAAAAAACCAATCCATTACCGACTCGAGATTGCAGTGGA
>CALGJN010000085.1:0-1442 GCA_937920185.1 uncultured Cellvibrionales bacterium
GACAAACTCGACCACTGAGGCCACGACAGCCACGACAGCCACGACAGCATCGACAGCATCGACATCGGCGAGCCAGTCCAGCGGGACTGCCAGCCAGGTATCTACAAATTCTGACTCAACGTAAAGCCATTTTAATACAGGAAATAGTGCCCTATGTATCGAACCAACTATTGCGGATTAGTGACCCAATCGCAACTCGATGAAGACGTCACGCTGTGCGGCTGGGTAGACCGCCGCCGCGATCATGGCGGGGTTATTTTTATCGATCTACGCGATCGAGAGGGCATCGTTCAGGTCGTGTTTGATCCAGATGCCGGTGATTTTTTTGCGCTCGCCGACAAGGTGCGCACAGAGTATGTGCTCAAAGTGCGCGGCAGGGTGCGCGCACGTAGCGCTGAGACCGTAAATGCCGCGATGAATACCGGTGAGGTTGAAATCTATGGAGTGCATTTAGAAATACTCAATGAGGCCTTAACCCCGCCGTTTCAACTCGACCAGCATGTCGTCGTAGGCGAGGATGTGCGTTTAAAGTATCGCTATATGGACCTCCGTCGCGCTGAGATGCAAAAAAGTCTTCGGTTGCGATCGGCGGTGTCAAATAGTATTCGAAACTATTTATCTGAGCACGGCTTTTTGGATGTTGAAACGCCGATTATGACGCGAGCAACGCCAGAAGGTGCGCGGGATTATCTCATCCCGTCGCGCACCTATCCTGGACAGTTTTTTGCCATGCCCCAGTCGCCGCAACTGTTCAAACAAATGCTAATGGTAGCCGGTTGTGACCGCTATTATCAGATTGCCAAGTGTTTTCGTGACGAAGACCTCCGCGCCGATCGCCAGCCTGAGTTCACGCAGATAGATGTCGAGGCTTCGTTTGTCGATGAGCAGGATGTTATGGCCCTCGCGGAGCAGATGATTAGCGCGGTATTCGCTGAGCATATGGATGTGGATCTGGGCGAGTTTCCACGCATGACTTACGCCGAGGCGATGCATCGCTTTGGCTCGGACAAACCCGACATGCGGATTCCGCTGGAGTTGGTCGAAATTAAAGACTTGTTGGCGGATATAGAATTTAAGGTATTCGCCGGTCCGGCAAACGACCCCAATTGTCGTGTCAGCGCGCTCAAAGTGCCGGGCGGTGCGACTATTTCGCGCAAGCAAATCGACGAGTACACCAAATTTGTTGGCGTCTATGGCGCCAAGGGCTTGGCGTGGATCAAGGTCAATGCCCTCGAGGACGGGGTGGGCGGCTTACAGTCGCCAATTATTAAGTTTTTAGGCGAGGCGGTAACGCTGGATATTATGCATAGGTTGCAGGCGCAAAATGGCGATATCGTGTTCTTCGGTGCCGATAAGTCGCAGGTGGTGAGCGAGGCGCTGGGTGCCTTGCGCTGCCGGATAGGTGCTGACTTAAATCTCTACAGTTGTCAGTGGGCGCCGCT
>CALGJN010000086.1:0-1652 GCA_937920185.1 uncultured Cellvibrionales bacterium
TGTTACAAATGCCGGTATTTATTTCGTTGTATTGGGTTTTGTCTGAGAGCGTTGAAATTCGGCATGCGCCTTGGTTACTTTGGATTAAGGATTTATCGGCAATGGATCCTTACTTTATTTTGCCTTTGATGATGGGGTTGAGCATGGTTTTAATGCAGAAAATGCAACCCGTTCCCAGCGATCCCATGCAGGCTAAAGTGATGCAGTATATGCCCATAGCTTTTACTTTTATGTTTTTATGGTTCCCCTCTGGTCTGGTACTTTATTGGACGGTGAATAATTTATTGTCTATGGGCCAACAGTGGTTTGTCAATCGCCAGATCTTACGAAAGGAGTCTGTGTAACGCTCTTTGGCCAGATATAAGGCCACTCGTTTATGCTGACGTTTAAATGATATGTACAGTAATAGCGTCGATACCATCGTCGCGATTGCCACTGCACCTGGCGCTGGCGGCGTGGGAGTTGTGCGGCTTTCCGGAACCGATTTAAGCGGTTATATGGATGCGGTTTTGGGTAGTTGCCTGATACCTCGGCGAGCTACCTACAAACAATTTTGCGACGCCCAAGGTGAGTGTTTGGACACCGGTATTGCGGTGTTCTTTCCAGCGCCAGAATCCTTTACCGGCGAATCGGTACTCGAACTGCAAGGGCATGGAGGCAGCGTGGTATTAGCCCAATTGGTGCAGCGCTGCGTTGATTTGGGCGCCCGTCAAGCGCGGCCGGGTGAGTTTAGTGAACGGGCCTTTTTAAACGGTAAATTAGATTTAGCTCAGGCGGAAGCGGTCGCAGATTTAATTCAGGCGTCTTCGGTGCAAGCGGCCAAATCTGCGGTCCGGTCTATGCAAGGTGAATTTTCCCGAGCGGTAGAGAGCTTGGTGGAAAAGGTTATCGAAGTTCGGGTATTTGTTGAAGCCTCGATCGACTTTCCCGAGGAGGAAATAGACTTTTTATCCGATCCAAAACTTCTTGGTGCGATTCAACAGTTGGTTGTGCAACTCGGCGGAGTACTCGATAAAGCACGGCAAGGGGCTTTGTTGAGAGAGGGTATGACGGTAGTGTTGGTGGGCAAACCGAACGTTGGAAAATCTAGTTTGCTCAATTGCTTGGTCGGCGATGATGTGGCGATTGTCACCGATGAGGCTGGAACCACGCGTGATGTTTTAAGGCATATGGTGTCGTTGAACGGTGTGCCGGTGCAGTTTATTGATACGGCTGGTCTAAGGGCTACGAACAGCGTGGTAGAAAAAGAGGGAATTCGCCGGGCATGGGCTGAAGTGGAGGCCGCTGATCAAGTGATCTTTATGGTCGATGCGATGGACGGCGAAGGCGCAGATATTCGCGCGCTGTGGCCGGAGTATTTTACTCGTTGCGGCGATTCTAATCAGCGGGTAACTATGGTGTTGAATAAGATTGATTGCTCTGGGCACGAACCTGGGCGTATCGATAATAACCTACCTACGTTGGGGATTTCAGCCAAGTACGCGTTGGGTATAGGTGAGTTAACAGCTTATTTGCTTGAGAAAATGGGCTATGTCGCTACAGCTGAGAGTGTCTTTGCTGCGCGGCGTCGGCATGTTATTGCGCTGTCTAATGCGCTAACTCAGATAGAGGCCGGCCAGTCACAGTTACAGAAGTTTGGCTCTGGGGAATTA
>CALGJN010000087.1:0-3793 GCA_937920185.1 uncultured Cellvibrionales bacterium
GACCACTATAAGCGGGCCAAACTGTGCATCGCTGAGCATACCCAGAATCATCTCCACACCGCGAGTAGTGTCCATCGGAGCGACCAAGGCAAGCGAGCCTAGTCGACGTTCTAAGTCGTCATAGGACGCGAGTAATAGCTCTTGCGAGTCGATATTTAAGACCACGCCGCCGACCTCTGACTTGTGCTGAATTTCAGGCTGAGCCGTCTTCAACACCAGAGGATAAGAAAATGCCTCGGCGGCTGCTAGCAGCGTTGAGCGATCATTTACCTCTCTACTGGCAAGCATCGGAATACCCAAATCTGAAAGCCATTCACTCGCCATAAACTCACTAATCTGCACCTGTGACGCCAACTGCTGGCGCCAGTACGCTATTTTCTTGGTATCTAGCTCTGGCAAAACCATCGATGCGCGCTGCTTAAAATCGCGATAATTTAGTAGGCAGCGTACTCCAACTAAAAAGCCACCAACGCCGTCGATCACTGGAAATCCGCGGTGCGTTGCTCGCACCGCCAGTTTATCGCTACCGCTGCCCTGCCGATTGGCGACCAGAAATACTGGTTTATCAGTAGCTTCCTGAGCGCTCTCCAAATAGGTCAAATAACTTGCATAAACCTCGCTATTGGGACCGCGATCATGAATCACCGCGCCCAGTGCTGCAGATGGATCTTCAAGCAGGGCAGTAAAACAGGCGGCCATGCTACGGCCTGCATTTGCGCCCCCAACACCCCAGCCATCGAGCGGGTTAATCGCCGGTAATCCAGCGTCGAGAAGATCGCTCAAACGGTCCGTCGTGACGCTATTAAGTTGACTTAAAGGCACCCTATGGCGATCTGCTAAATCGGCCAGTAACTGGCGTTCGCCACCAGAATCGTGGAGACACACAAGACCGCCAACGGCAGCTCTGTGCGGTTGCGCAAACATGATCAGTGCGGTCGCCAGTTGATCCATATCATCGACGCGCTGCACGCCATAGCGTTCAAAGAGTGCGTCGTAACAGTCGTCTCTGCCGGCCAAGGCACCCGAGTGAGAGAGCGCTAAGTCCCGCGCTAGCGCGGTGCGCCCAACCTTGACAACAACAATCGGGATATTGCGCGTATTGGCCTTGGCCAGCGCCGCAACAAATTTTTCTGGATAGCGACTCGTTTCCAGAAATAACCCAATAACGCGGGTCTCAGGCAGGTCGAGAGCGAAGTCGAGGTAGTCTTCCATCGATACTGACAACTCGTAACCCGAGGACACTGCGAGATTAAAGTTTATCCGCTCCTCACAGTCGACAATGCCCGACATACCGGCGCCCGACTGGCTTATCAGGGTGACATTACCCGGATATGGGTGATCTCTGGTATCAAAACCACCGGCGAGCACGCGATCGCGAACATTGTAAAAGCCCATACCATTAGCGCCAGCAACCAGTAATCCGGCGCGCTCAATTTTAGCTTTCAGTCGCTGTTTTAATGGCGGCGCGATGTCCCCCGCTAACACTAGTGCCGAAAAAATCGTGCATGACGGGATACCGAGGGCAATCACTTCATCGACAGCAGCCTCGATGCGCTGATCAGAAATCGCAAAGATCACTTGCTCCGGTCGCTCGGGCAGATCGGCTAAGGATGGATAACAAACGAGGCCATCAACCTCTTGGCGAGAGGGATTTATTGCGTATAAGGCTCCTTGGTAGCCACCCCTGCGCAGGTTGATCAACACCTCGTTACCGACTGAGCCAGCCCTAGATGATGCGCCTACAACCGCAATGGATGCCGGATTAAGCAATGGGCGAAGGCGGTGCTCGGTCATTAGAAATCCGGTGCAGGGGTTTGCCTTTTGCGAGGTGGATTAAATACAGCGCCCGCGATAACAGTGCACGTAGCCATCACTCGCGTCCACTTTAGCTCGCGTTCGTAGTAGATTTCAGCCACCAATTCCTGACCCACCTTGCCGTATTTGGCATCGACCTGAGCAAAGGCGACGTTGGTTTTCGCAGTTGGGCACCAAGCAGCTGTGGTTACAGTACCGACCTCTTTACTGCCGGCATAAACAAACGCATGCTCAGCCGGTTTGTTACCTTGAACGTCTAAGTAAACAAAGGCGTAGCGAGAGCCCTCTTGTTGCTCTTTTAACAGCGCTTTTCTGCCATTAAAAATAGGTTTATCAAACGACACCAACCAGCCCAAACCCAACTCAAAGGGCGAGCGTGAACGACCCGTCCGAATGGTTTCTTCGGCGGGAACAAAATCAACACCAGCTTGTAAAAACCCAGTTTCGGTGCGCAACAAGTCCAAGGCAGAACTGCCAATAGCACGGATACCTCGTAATTCACCCGCTGCAAATAGCGCGTCCCAAAACGTTTCGGCCAACTGAGGATCTATCCAAATTTCATAGCCCAGATCGCCAGTAAAACCAGTGCGACTAATCATCACCTCGGAATCCGCGAATGGATAACGCGTGATGCCAAATGGTTTGAGATTTTCAATGCCCTCAAAACCCATTCTCTTGAACACAGCACAGGACGTCGGACCCTGAACTGCCAGCGCAGCTATTTCGGCAGTCTCATCAACAATCGTGACATCAAATCCCTCAGCCGACCACATCAGCCAGTCAAGACAGCGAGCATAGGCACACAGGCGGTAATCATTTTCACCCAGATGGAAAATGGTGCCGTCATCCATCACCTGACCGTCGTCATCACACCACACCGTATAGGCCACGCGATCAATGGCGATCTTGCTGATATCTCTGGTCACCAAACGATTCAAATAGGCACCAGCATCCGGGCCGGTAAAGCGGTATTTGATCATCGGTGATATATCGAAAACGCCGGTATTACTGCGTACTGCAAAATACTCCTGTTCAACACTGGTGTATGCCGCCGCACTGCGGTAACCCTTCCAATCCTCCCAAAGATTGATTTCACATAGTGCCAAACACCGCGAATGAAAAGGTGTCTCCAGAATCATTGTTTCATCATGTGGCATCATGCTAACTCACCCCGTTTAATAATTTCTTTGGCCGCATTGTGGCCTGCTAAGCCCATCACACCCCCACCAGGATGATTGCCTGCACTGCACAAGTAGAGTCCATCAACCGATGTGCCGTATTGAGAAGCGCCAGGGAAAGGACGCATCATCAGGATTTGGTCGAGACTAATTTCGCCATGGTGCCAATGGCCACCATGGATATGAAAGCGGTCTTCTAAGTCGACCGGCGTCAATAGCTCCCGCGCGACGATCTTTTCTTTTAGATCTGGCGCAAAGTCAGCGATGCGGTCAATCACCAATTGTGTGAACGCATCCTTTTGTTCGTCAGTCCAGCCCCCTTCAAGCTCATAGGGGGCATACTGCACTATCACTGACATCACATGCTTGCCCTGCGGCGCCAGACTGGCATCATGAATTGTTGCGATACTGATATCCATTGCCGGCTGTTTTGAAAACTCCCCATACTTCGAAGCATTAAACGCGGCTTCAATGTAATTCATGCTCGGCGCAATGATCAACCGCTGGCCCGTTTGCTCCTCGGTTAATCCAGTAAATGTTGGCAAGCTATCCAGCGCAAGATGCAACTTAGCGGCGTCGCCTTTCATGCGCATCGTTTTTACTCGACGGGCAACGCCGGTTTCTATGTTCCCCAAACCGACTAATTTGTTAAAGGTCGTTTTAGGGTCGGCGTTCGACACCACTAGCGCCGCGTTGACGACCCGACCATCAGCCAAGGTGACACCCGTTGCACGATCGACATCAACATTGATCTTACTGACCGCAGTTCCGACCTCAATCTCGACCCCTTTCGCCTGCGC
>CALGJN010000088.1:0-17189 GCA_937920185.1 uncultured Cellvibrionales bacterium
TGACGATCCCGATTGTCGGCTTTGTCAAACCCTGGCAAGCGGTTTTTTTGATGTCAGGGATCCCCGGACTACTGCTTGCCCTAGCGGTGTTTTTACTGCCCGAACCGCCGCGTGCAATTGGCATTGCATCGGGACACAACCACGCAGGCGAGAGCGATTTACGATCACATTTAAGTGCTCATCGAGTGACCTTGGGGTTGATGTTTGGCGGACTGATTTTCATGGCGTTGATATTTTACTCGTTTGCGGCTTGGGCACCCTCTATGATGGTGCGCACCTTCGGATTAAGCATTGCCGAGGTTGGAAAAAGTTTGGGGGCGATTACTATTGTCAGCTCGATAGCCGGTACCATAGTCGCTGGGATGTCGGTAGACTGGTTGAGTAAAAAGGGCTATCGGGATGCGCCCATACGGGTGGCCATGTGTGCCTGTTTGTTGGCTCTGCCGGCGATCGTGTCGGCGCCTTTGATGAAGTCGCTGACGCTGTGTTGGTTGCTCCTGGGCGTTTACCTGATGTTTATTAGCGGCTGGGCTACGCTGGGTCTGCTCGCCGTTAGCGGCGTATCCAGCGATGGGTTTAAAGGGCGAATGACCTCGATATTTACCTTGGTGATGATGATTGGCAGTGCCACTATGGGGCCGCAATTAACCGCCTTTTTTACCGATTTTGTATTCGTCGACGAAAGTAAACTCAATTGGTCAATCGCCTTGACCGCGGCTTTAACGCTGCCCATCGCAGCGCTATTTTTTCGTCTCTGTATGCCCCACTACGCCGATTCTGTCGAACGGCTTCGGCAATAGCATCGGTTTACTGGTGCGCAACGCAGAGATTGCCAGCGATGCGCACAAAGTAGCCGAGACGATGCCCACCGATCGCGTTTAGTTTTGACTGGTTAGGTCGTCGCTGACTGCGGGTTCAGCACGGCCGATAAAAGAGTGGGTTGCTATGACTGGCGATGGGCGGTGCTGTTTAATCGCATGCGCGCATGAGTGGCAACCCGATCGAACGGATAAATATGCACTATTACCTTGCTGATTAACCGCGGTTGGGTGTTTTAATGGCTCAAGGCTGTACTCAAAATGGCTCAAGGCTGTACTCAAAATGGCTCAAGGCTGTACTCGAAATAGCTCAAGGCTGTACTCGAAATAGCTCAAGGCTGTACTCGCGGTTAAAGGCTTTAAAAGAGCACTATTAACACCATGAATACTATTAATAAATCGTTAGAAGATCGCAATTATCCGACCAGAACTCAGGCGTATACTACTGTTGCTGTGTTGACGATTGCCAACGTAGTGGCCTTTGTCGATCGCCAGATTCCGGCAATGTTAGTTGGCCCGATCAAGCAAGATTTTAATCTGTCAGATTCAGAGGTGGCGCTGCTTATAGGCGCCGCTTTTTCGGTATTTTATGCAATTATGGCCCTGCCGATTGGTTACGCAGTCGATCGATTGCGCCGCAATCAGGTGTTGGCTACGGGTATTTTTGTCTGGTCGTTTATGACCATGTCAGCGGTATTTGCAACATCCTACGCCAAGTTGTTTGGTGCGCGCATGGGTGTCGCCGCAGGAGAGGCGACGATTGCGCCGACTAGCGTGTCGCTGGTGAGTGATTCTTTTCCGGAGAATCAACGCGGCAGGGCGATGGGTGTTATTACTGCCGGCGTCTATGTGGGTGTCGGAATCAGCCTCTGGGGTGGCGGTTATCTGATCGATTATCTAACCCGTATCGGCGGCCTAAATATCCCGTATATTGGCCCCATTAAGCCGTGGCAAGCGGTATTTTTGATCGCCGGATTACCCGGTTTATTGCTCTCGGCGCTGGTCTTTTTACTGCCCGAACCGGCGCGTCCATCGGCGCTTGTTTCATCCGCTAAAAAGACCTTTGGCAAAGACCTCTGGTTGCACCTTATTGCGCATCGAACGACCTTGGTGCCGATGTTTTCTGGGCTAATTTTTATGGCGATTATTTTTTATTCATTTTCGGCTTGGGCGCCAACGATGATGGTGCGAACCTACGCAATTAGCTTGGCCGAGGCGGGTATGATGCTCGGTATTTTGACCATCGTTTGTTCGATTACTGGCACTATAATGGCCGGTATTGCCGTTGATCGTTTGAGTGCTCTCGGCTATCGGGATGCGCCCGTGAGAGCGGCCATGTTTGTCTGCTTACTGGCGATGCCGCCGATTGTTATGGCGCCCCTAATGGAGTCGCTGACGCTTGCCTGGGTTCTGTTGGGCTTTTATTTACTCTTTATCAGTGCTTACGCAACGCTTGGACTGTTGGCGGTGAGTGGGGTTGCCAGCGCCCACGTTAAAGGCCAGATGACAGCGGTCTTTGCGTTGTTAATGATGATATTCAGCTCTACTTTGGGCCCCCAGTTAACCGCCTTTTTTACTGATTTTGTATTTGCCGATGAAGGCAAACTTAACTGGTCACTGTCGCTTACCGGTGCCTTGGCGCTGCCGGTTGCAGCGATATTCTTTCGTTTTAGTCTGCCGCACTACGCGCGGTCGGTCGAGTGCATCGATAGCTGAATTGGGTGTTTTTTACCGTCGTTATGGCTGGCATTCTGGTGGTGCTATTGCCTAAGCCTGCTATCACCTCTTAAAAAAACTGCCACAGATAAAAACGCTTGCCGTTGTAATTGTCGCTAGGGGTAATGCTTGTCGCTCTTTGAACCTGACCGTTCAGCAGCATTAGACTGCTGTCTCGGCAGATAAAGACGTTAGCTGCACAGTCTGGGTGGCATGCATGAGTGCCGGGTGCAACTCGCGCAAACAGGTACAAAAAAGCCCCCAGCAATGATTCTTGCTGGGGGCTTTTTTAAACGCCAACCTAGATTAAAACGCGTAGGAGACGCTCGCGGTAACCAACCTTGGGTGACCGAGGGTACCGATCGCGATGCGGGCGGGTTCGCCGTCCCCAGTCAAACCGGCAAAACTAAAGTTATCGAACGGTTCTAGGTCTGTGTAGTACTCTTCATCGGTTAAATTATCGATATTTACCATTAGTTCCCAGCGGTCGTTTTGTACGCCAATCTGAAGGTTGACGACGTTAAAACTGTCGTTGGTTAGAACATCCCAGGGCGTACCGCCATCTTGCTCACCCCTATAGCTCATTTGCATGTCTGCGATCAGATCAAAGCCATTAGCCATTGGGCGAGCGTAATTGAAACCGATATTCCAGCTCTCTGTGACCACGTTGGAGGTGTCCTTGCCGCTGAGGTCAACCATGGCGTCGGCAACTTCAACCGCTACGCCATTGTCCCAGTCGGCGTTAATTAACCCCAGAGACGCGCTAATGAGGAGATTTTCTGTGGCCTGAAGGTTGGCCGATAGCTCTATGCCAGATTGCGTTGAATTGCCTACGTTAGTGATACCGTCGATCAACGTGCCGCTACCGTCTGGATTTTTTGCCTTGTATTCGTAACGTCTATTTTCATATTCGCTCAAGAATACCGCAGCGGTTGCGGATCCGCGCCCATCCATAAAGGTGCTCTTCCAACCGAGTTCATATTGGATAAGTTCCTCGGGTGCGATGGCCAATAGGGTTTTTTCGCCATTCGGCCCTAACACCGGTGGCACGCCGTCGGCAATACCATTCCAAGCGCCTGGCTCGTAGCCTTGGCCGATGGAGAAGTATCCAATACCACCATTGCTAAGATTTTTAGTGATCGATAAATGGCCGAGGATTTCGGTGTCTGATCTAGATGCCGAGTGACCGATATCGACGGCTGATTCCTCCGCTTCCCAACGGTCTACGCGCACCCCGACACCCAATTCCCAGTCGCCCATGCTGTAGGTGACATTACCAAACGCAGCCAGTTTGCTGTCCTCTTCGTCGCGGGTTTCAAATGGTACGGCAACGTGGGCGAATTCTTCGAGCTCCAGCAATATCCAACCTAAATCGAGGGTTGAACGCATGCTGGTCTCGACATTTTCCATGTACAAACCGGTCATCCACTGCAACTCGCTGTCGGATGTCGAGGTTAGGCGCAACTCTTGGGTAAAGACTTCGAAGGTCTCTGGACGGTCGGTATAGATAACCCATAGTTGGGTGCCATCGACATCGGTTTTACGCTGGCTGTCGGTGTCGGCATAAGAGGTAATAGAGGTGACGTCGAAGCCGTCGAGTTCCCAGTTCATCTCGAGAGACGCGCCGACCGTTTCACGTTTGTGTATCGGCAGATTATTGGTGTCCAAGACCTTGGAATACTGCATGCCGGTTGGCACATTGCCGGTGTTGGAGTTGGCGGCGCCGTCGATGAGTTCTCGCGACCAGTTGTTGGCGGGGCCGTCGTAATCGCTAAATCGTGCGGTGGCGTAGACCGAAAACGTATCGCTTAATTGACCGGCGACGGACAGGCGAATAGCATTTTCTTCGTACTTGGTGACATCCGCAGGGTTGTTTGACACCAGTCCGAACACGGGTGATGGCGAGTTAGGGTTGGTCATAAAGCCATCGTCGGTTTTCGAATAAGCATACACGCGCATCGCCCACTCATTGCTCAATGGCACGTTGAGGCTCACTTCACCATCGGCGATGCCCTGCTCGCCAGCAAGTAATTTAACGCGTCCCTCAAAGCCCTCGGTCGATGGCCTACGGGTGACATATTTGATCGCTCCACCGATGTTACTGCCGCCGTACATGGTTCCTTGGGGGCCCTTGAGGACCTCGATGCGCTCTATGTCGCCAAAGCGCGATGAGGCATCGCCCTTGTATATTTGCACACCATCAACGTGGAATCCGACGCCCTGGGTAAGACCGAATGCACCCACTCCCCTGATCGATACGTTGGGGTAGCTGTCGGTACGCATTGACAGATTAACGTTTGGCACCGCCAAGCCTATTTTGTTTAAGCCCTTGATGTTTTGCCGATCTGCCAACTCCCCAGAGATGGCCATCATTGATTCGGGTATTTCGAGCATGCTTTCAGAGCGCTTGCGCGCCGTAACCACGACTTCATCGATCTGTAAACTGCTCTCGGCGACGGCTAAATTTACCCAACCCACGTTGAGTAAAAAACAGCATGAAGATATGGTTGCAGCGAGCTTTGTACGGTGAGTATTTTTCATGTTATCCCCTGATTTATGGCGGCAGCTAAAACGCACGGCCTTCCTTTTATCCTGCAATGCTATCTGGCGCAATTAAATAGTGGTAGTAAATCTTTACTACACTTTGACGAAATATGTAAGTCCGCGGGGCGATAGTTGTCGGCACAGGGGATGTGCACTTAATGCTGTGAAATAAAAGGCGTAAAATAAAAGCTGCGAAATGAAGGATGTGCAATAGCGGTAAGGCAATCGCCGCGAGATACTAACTATCGGGCGCGGGGCGCTTGTGTGCGGCAATCCTCAATCGGTTTAAAGACACATTACACAGCGCATGCAGACGCTTTGTTGGATTAGGCTATGTCTTAAAAGTCGAGGATTGGGCGCGTTACTAACCGCGAGCCAATGCCGGAGCGCGTAATTTAGGTGTTATTCGACCATGGGTCGCCCCCATGTCTAATCTTTTTGTAGCGTTACTGAGTAATAGATCCCGTTAAATCGATCAACCACCGGCCTGCATGAGGCGCTCTTGAGGCAGTTGACTGACGGCATTATGGTTCAAGTAATTTATACAGGCAACGCGCAAAACCGAGCTTAAATTTGTCACCTGACCATTTTGGATCAGCGCTTCGCGGTACAGTTCGGAGACAAATTTTGACAGCTTTAGATTCTGTTCTTCGGCTATGTGGCCGAGCAGTTCCCAAAATATACCCTCCAGACAAACGCTCGTAACATGCCCATCGATGCGCATTGAACGTGATTTCCTTTCAAACCTAATGGGGTCGCCGCTTAAAAATATTTCGCACATATAACGCATCCTCGTTATTGAACTCTGCAAACGTTCGCTTGTGGTACTCCTTATTTACTTTCTATTCTAATCAATTTCGTTTGCGAGCGTAAACCCCTTTAAATAGTAGGTCAATCGTTATGCAAAGATGATTTTGACTGAACGTGGGGTCGCACGGTCGACAGCGTGCGGTGTTGTCAGTCTGTCTAATGGGGTGAATCAGTCAATCGGCATCGGCATCGTCAGGCCAGCGTACCCTTAAATAGCGATAAAGGCATGGGCGTGTTTGCGCAAAGTAAAATTTGTCGGGTAAGCGCGTTGAAGTGCATGGAGTATTTATGCTAGCGTGTAAATTACTTATTTTTGGATGATTACATGATTAAGCACATTGTTTTTTGGCGGTTACATTCGACCTTTGATGCCGCGACAAAAGAGGCCAAAGCGATCGAGGCAAAGCAGCGTTTAGAGGCGCTTGCCGGGCAAATCCCTGCATTACTCGCGATTGAGGTCGGAATAAATTTTAATGCCACTGACGGTGCTTCAGATATCGCTCTATACACCGAGTTTGCTACTCAAGAGGATCTCGATAGTTACCAGCAACACCCGCAGCATGTCGCATTGGTACCCTTTATCGTTTCGATTACTGAGGAGCGCAGGGTGGTTGACTACCAATTATAAAACCGTCGTTCGGCACCGAAAATGGCCGTTAAGGCGGACCTGCTCACGACCTAAAAACCGCTGAGTAGTAGAGGATTACTACCAATACTTCGTTCGCTAAGCTAGCATCTCAACTTCGACAAACAAACATGCAGGGGTTTTATTTTGCACACCAACGGCTTTAGATTAAATCATACGATGCTCAGGGTTCGAGATCCTGAGATCTCTCTGGCCTTTTACTGCAAGGTGCTTGGAATGCATGTTCTGGAGCAATTTGATTTTGACAGTATGCAGTTTTCGCTGTATTTTTTGGGCTTTAGCGATGGCATCGAAGGCGCTAGACCCGACGATCGGAGCGAGCGTATTCAGTGGATGGCGCGGCAATCTGGGGTGCTGGAATTGACCCATAATTGGGGCACCGAGACGGATGATGGTTTCGCTGGATACCATGATGGCAACAGCGCGCCACAGGGCTTTGGTCACATTGGTATTAGCGTTCCCGACGTCTATGCCGCCTGCCAGCGGTTTGAACAACTCGGCGTCGAGTTTTTGAAACGACCGGACGATGGTTCGATGAAGGGATTGGCTTTTATTAAAGATCCGGACGGCTATTGGATTGAGATATTTTCTCCATCGGGACTCGCTGAGACGATTGTCGGCGGCTAGGATGACGCGCAGCGTCAGTCACTGCCATCGGCGGTTATAATGGGCTTAGAGCATGAGTCCGGCGGCTAGCCGAAAGCACAAACATTTAACCGAGATAAACTATGACCGATTTAGAAAATATTTTACACCGTCTGGATGCACTGGAATCGCGCGAGTCGATTCGCGCTCTGGCAACCGCCTATGCAATTGCCTGCGATGAGCACGACATTCCTCGTCTCGCCGACCTGTTTTCTGAAGATGCGGTGTTTTGCTCGCCCAATGGCGCGATGGTGTCGGATGGGCGCGAGTCGATCCGCGCTATGTTCAGTACTATTCTTCAAACCCGCGGTCCTGGCTTTCACTGGACCCACGATGTGCAAGCGACAATCGATCCTGAAAACCCCGATCGCGCTACCGGGTTAGTCTATAGCCATGCCGAGACGACTCCCCATGGGGTGGTCAGTTTGGCGGCGATGAAATACCATGACCAGTATGTTCGCGAGCAGGGCGTTTGGCGTTTCAGTCGCCGCGAGATTAACTTTTTCTATTATGTGCCGGTCAGTAAGTACGCCGAGGGGCTGACTCAAACCGACCGAGTTTATATCAACGATGCTTGGCATCCGGCGGACTTCCCGGAAAGCCTCGATAGCTGGGGTCGTTTTGCTGCGGGGGATTTTAGTTGAACAAAGACGCGATGCAGTTGGCCGAACGGGCGCTTCAGCACTTTACCCACAAAACCACCGATCAGGCGGGATCGACGATGGAGATCCCGTTGTCCGCCTACCGCGATGAAGCGCAATATGGCCGCGAGATCGATCGCGTATTCAAGCGTTTGCCGCTGGCGGTTGCGCTCAGTCTCGAGCTGCCAGAGGCCGGGAGTTACCGTGCCATGACGTTGCTGGGGGTACCGCTGTTGCTGGTGCGCGGCGACGATTTAAAGGTTCGGGCTATGCTTAACGTGTGCCGGCATCGCGGCGCCAAATTATGCGAAGATGGTGCCGGTAACAAGCGAATCATTGCCTGTCCCTATCACGCCTGGACCTACAACCATAAAGGTGGGTTAGTGGGTCGCTATGGCGGCGATACCTTTGGAGAGATCGCGAATGACAAATACGGCTTGACCCGACTGCACTGTGAAGAGAGGGCCGGTATCGTCTGGGCTTCTCTGACGCCTGGGGATGTGTTTGATGCGGATACCTGGCTGGGTGATTTTGGCGAGGAACTGGAGACCCTCGATTTAAGTAATTGGCACCTTTTCGAGCAGCGCGATTTGCCGGGCCCGGGTTGGAAAGTAACCATGGATGGCTATTTGGAAGCCTATCATCACCAGCTCGTGCACCGTGAAACCGTCGGTAAGTACACCGTCGGCAACCTGTTGGTTCTGGACACTTATGGCCCCCATCAGCGCCTGACGTTTGGTAGGAAATCGCTCGGTGAATTAGCCCAACAACCACAGCAAGAGTGGCAACCGATGGAACATATTCGGCTGATTCACTCGGGATTTCCCAACCTTTCGATCTCCGGTATTCTCGGCGACCACTGTTTGGTCAGCCAGGTATTTCCCGGGAAAACACCGACCACAACGATTACCCGGCAAACGATTTTGGTGGCCAAAAAGCCGCAGACCGATGCCGAAATCCAAGCCTCAGAAACCTTCAGCGCGCTGACGCTCAAGGCGGTGCAAATCGAAGACTACGGCATTGGTTTTTCGATCCAGTCGTGTCTCGACTCGAGAGCCAATGAGCATTTCATTTTTGGTCGCAACGAACCGGCAGTGCAGAATTATCACCGCTGGATCGAGCGGTTTATGCAGCTCGACAACAACGTCTGGGAAAATACCGGCGGCACCGCGCAATAGCCGCTGCCTATGGTCATCGAGAGTCGGTCATCGAGAGTTGGTCATCGAGAGGCGGCGCTAATCTCTCGGTAGGTGGGCGAAAACGCTGTTGGTAACGCCGCCGTCTACGACCAGTTCTTGGCCGGATATGTAGCGAGCCTTCTCAGAATCTAAAAATAACACCGCATTGGCGATGTCCGCCGCTTCACCCAGTGACCTCAATGGCACGCCGTCGCTGCGTTTTTTGCGCACCTGTGGGTCTTTAAAAAACTCCGACGACATACCGGCATCGATAAAGCCTGGTGCGATGGCGTTGACGCGCACGCCCAATGGGCCCAATTCGATCGACATCAACTGGGTTAGCGAACTCAGGGCAGCCTTGGTGGCCGCATAAAGGCCGACGCCCGGTGCCGGGTGTATACCGTTGACCGAGCTAATATTGATGATATGGCCCGAACCACGGGCGACCATGCCCTCAGCGGCAATCTTGGAGCAGATCGTGGCGCCGAGCAGATTGGTGTCGATCACCTGTCGGTAAGCGTCGATCGATTGCTCGTGCAGGGGGCCAAAACGGACGATCCCCGCGTTGTTAATGAGTAGGTCTGGGGCCTCGCCAAAGCGTTCAAACGCTGTTTCGACGGCTTGCGGATCACTGACGCTGGCGACCAGTGGCATGCTATTGGCACCCAGACGCGCGGCGCGCTCCACAGTTTGCTGGCGATCGATATCCATGATGCCAACGAAGTAATTCTGATCGATCAATGCGGCTGCCATGTCGGCACCGAGACCGCTGGCTCCGCCAGTTATAATTGCGCGTCGCATAGTTTTCTCCTTTTTAGTTGCACGGCGTCATTGCCGGTTTAGTCGAAGCGTAAAAGGGTTCGAGCATTGTTCGCTAGCTGCTGTAACCAAAGTTCTTCGCCATTCGCGCCGTGCTGATCCCAGCCGGCAAAGTTGGTCCCCATGACCAGGCGTTGCGGATTTAAAATGCCGGTAACGAAATCCACCACACGCTGATCATGGACGTGAATATCGAACCATAATTTAGCTAGATAGTTCTCAAAAGCGCCATCTTTTTGCAACGATTCGCTGACCCAAGAGCGCCGTCGACAGGCCTTGTTGAGTCGTCCGATCAGCATAGGTATAGCGCCACCAGCGTGGCTAAAGCAGACGTCGAGTTGCGGGTGCCGCTCGAGCACTCCGCCAAAAATTAGGGTCGCCACCGCGAGGGTTTCCTGAGCTGCAAAGCCGGCTAAAATATCCAGTTCGTATTGATTAAGGTTGGCGTCGCCGCTGGGACCATCGATACCACTGGGTGCCGGATGGATAAATAATGGCACGTTTAAAGCGACCAGTTTTTCATAAAAAGGATCCAGTTCGGGGCTGTCCAAGTGGCGACCAATGTCGGTACCTATATACGCGCCTAGCAGGCCGAGTTGTAACACCGCGCGTTCCAACTCTTCACAAGCGGCATGGATATCTTGCATCGGCAGCGCAGCGACCCCGGCGACACGCTGCGGTGCGCGGGCGACGCAATGAAAAAGAGCATCGTTGTGCTGGCGACAAAAATTGATCGCTTCGCGCGCTTCAATAAAGTGAAAATAAGTTAATGGGTTTGGCGAGAGTATCTGAAAATCTATCGACGCTTTATCCATCGCTGCAAGGCGCAGGTCTAGGTCCATAAAGGCGCTTTGCTGGTATTTAACGCCGTGTAAATAGTAATCACCAATCCGAAACCAAGGCGCTCCATCGCCGCTACAGCCGATTTCGGGGCCATAGGCTCCGGCGCTGTGCATACTCTCTGCGAGCACCACGTGGGCGTGCACGTCGATAGTTTTAGCGCGTTGTACAGCCTGATTGACGGTCTCTGTCATGATTTGCCCTAAAGTGTTTGCGCGCATCCGCCATCCACTGGGATGGCCGCGCCGGTGATGTAACTGGCTGCCGGGGATGCTAGGAACAGCACCACGGCGGCGATTTCTTCCGGCTGCGCCATCCGTTGCATTGGAATGTTGGCGATTAAACTCTGCGCCACGTCTTCGCGACTAATGCCCTCGGCGTTGGCGCGCTTATCCAACAGTTGCTCGACTCGTTGGGTCTGGGTCCAACCGGTGCAGACGGTATTGACGAGAATGTTGTCGGCAGCCACTTCATTTGACAGAGTCTTGGCCCAACCGAGCGTCGCCAGACGTAAACTGTTGGACAACATCATCGAGCGCATTGGTTGTTTTACCGAATACGACGAGAGGTTGATAATGCGGCCCCAGCCAGATTTTTTCATGTTGGGTAGGAGTAACTCGGTGGTGCGTACAGCCGATTTCAAGGTCAAATCAAAGCCATCGGACCACTGCTGATCATCGATATCGGTATGGCTTCCTGGAGGTGGTCCGCCGGCGTTATTGACCAGCACATCGACACCGCCCCAGGCGCTCTGGAGGTTATTGCAAAGTGTTTGGATATCCGTCAGTTGTGTCAGATCGGTGACCTGAGCAAACACCGGCTCGCCGGTCAGCGCTTCAATTTCACGCTGCGCATCGGCCAGTTGCTCGGCGCCACGCGCGCAGATGGCGACCCGGGCTCCGGCGCGCTGAAAGGCACAAGCAGTGGCCTTGCCGAGCCCGCTGCTGGCAGCGGTAATCAGAACTTTTTGGGCCGATAAATCAATAGTCATAGTAGGGTGTACACCTCTGTTATTTAGGGTTCAGCGCGCAAGCGTGCGTCGGGCGTAACGCCGCGTCCGAGACCGCCATCGAGTATCGCGCCAGTAGTGCAATCAGCATTGATTACGCAGTCCATCGCCTCGGCGATATCGCTCGGTTTACCGCGTTGATTGATTTGACTGAAAACACCACCTGGTATTACGCAGTTGACACGGATGTTGCGATCGCCTAACTCGGCGGCCAGTATTTGGGTGAGGCCTTGGACGCTGGCCTTGGTAGCGGCGTAAGCCGAGGCATTGGCAAAGGCACGGCGGGTATGCGACGCTCCTACAAAGAGAATACAACCGTGGGTTTTTGCCAGCGCTGGCACGGCTACTCCGGAGGGCAGCATAGCGGCGATGACGTTGCGGTGAAATACCTCGAGCAATTGTTGCTCGTCAATCTTTTTGATCGCTTGGCGATACATGTTGCCCGCGTTGTCGATCCGGGCGTCTAGCTCTGATCCGTGCTCAAGCGCGCTGTGCAGGCGTCGCTGGCGATCTTCAACTTCGGTGATATCAGCGCGTATTGCGTGGCAATTGGGCCCTATTTGGTCGGCGACCTCGGCAATTTTTTCTGCCCGGCGCCCACAACTAGCAACTTTCGCGCCTCTCGCCGCGAAGTGCTCGGCGGCTGCGCGTGCCAATCCAGAACCGTTGCCAGTAATTAACCGCGACTTATGCATTGACTGCGACTTCGGCGCGCCCGCAGGCGCGAATCTGCTGAGGGCCTCTTCGATCAGTAACTGTGGGCAAGTTCATAGGTCAAAACTTGGTTGGAAAATTGACCCGTGCGCCAGCCTGGTATCGACCAACTGTCGGGCAGTGGCCGGCTGAGATCGATCTTTTTACCGCCTTTGAAAACCGCCCGAATATTGCTTTTTTCACCGAGCAGGTTGAGGTCTTTTTCCAGGTCACCCGCGACTAGCACTAAGTCGGCGATGTAGCCGGGTTCGATGCGGCCCAATTCATCTTCGAGGCCAAATATTCTGGCGCCGGCTTCGGTCCCGCAGGCGATGGCTTGGAGAGGAGTCAGGCCAAGATGTTCGACATAGATGCCCATCTCGCGGTAGTGCCAATCGCCATAGGGAGTGATCGAAAAGCCGCTCTCGGTACCACACATCAGCGGCACGCCCGCGTCGTAGGCGCGGCGTATCATCGCCGACGTAGCCTCGATCTCATTCATAAAGATCTTTTTCAGTCCGGGGTCTGAATTAATTTTGTCGCCATAGTCGACCAAGTTGCGCAAAAAGGTAAAAGACGGTGCGAGGGGAGTGTTGTTATCGACTACCGCCTCAAGCGCGTCTTCGCCCATGTAGGATGAGTGAAAGATCAAGTCAAAACCGGCGAGCGCTGCATCTCTGGTACTCGAGGAATTTCGGCAGTGACCGACCACAGGGACGCCCAGCGCATGCGCGGTGTCACACACCAGACGTAATTCGTCGAGCGACCAAGACTGTATTTCGCCGGGGTTATGCCGTTTGGTTCGCCGCACCGGCAGGCCAGTAACGTGGACCTTGATCCAGTCGCAACCACCTTTAATCTGCTTGCGTATTTCCCGCACGATCTCATCTTTCGTCTGCACGATCACCGCGTAGCCGAGTTTTCCTTCGGACGGAAGCAACTGCCCCGCGGTTCCGCCAACGCAGGTAATCAGCACGTTGCCGCCTGTGGCCATGCGCGGACCTTCGACGACGCCGCCGTCTATGGCGTCGCGCAAGTCGATACCGACGTCAAAGATGCAGTCGGGGTCGAGAAAGCTGGTGACCCCAGCACGGAGCATTTTTTGCGCATTCACGGCGGCGATCACGGTGGCAAGGCCCGGTCGGCGATGAAAAAACAGCTCGTCGTTGGATCTGGGTTGGTCGAAGCTGATGTGACAATGCGCGTCCACCATCCCCGGTATAAGCGTGCAATCGGTACCGTCTATTCGATTCACATCTGGATTTGCGGAGGTTTTTGCCTGCTCGCCAACGGCGACGATGCGATCGCCCTCTACCAGCACAGGCACCTGCGAATGCTCGCCTCCAGAGATCACTTTAGCATTTTCAATTAGATAGGATTCGGCCATATTTTAAGCTTCACTATTGATCGGTTGAGTTAAACAGCTGCTTTACAGTTGTCGGGTCGGTCGCTGTTTTGAGCCCGGGGAGTGCGGTTCGTGTGCAGCGTTGGCAAGCCGAAGCGACACATCCGAAGCGACATATCCGAAGCGACATATCCGCAGCGGTGTTCGAGCTCGCAACTAGTCCTTCTATTGCTTTTACGTTATCTTACAAAGATAAGTTTTGGGTAGTATACAGATACTACCTAAAGGGTGTTTAATTGCTCTAATGTAAAAATAATTATAACAAAGGAGGTGGCGCGATGAGTGAATCTGCAGAGGTATTTAACCCAGAATTTAACCCCGGAGGTTCCGAGGGTGCAGTCGATACCAATATACTGCCCTGGATAGCTGTTGATGGGGTCGATGGTATGAGTATTAAAACGATGCGCGCAAGCGCAGAAACCGGTATGTACTCAATTATTGTCAAACTGGACAAGGGTGCGGCGATGCCGGTGACGGTCTGTTTGAGTGGCATGGACATTTTTGTGCTGTCGGGGCAATTGGTCTACCGGCAAGACGCGGATACCAGCGTACTGCCGCCGGGCTCTTGGGGTTATGTCTCGGCTAATTCCAAGATTGCGGCGATTGTTGCAGAGGAAGAATCGGAAATCTTGCTCAACGCCTATGGCGCGATTGCCCTGTTGGATAATCAGCACTTGCTGTCGAGAATTCTTACCAGTCTGGACATTATGCGCATGGCGCGCAAGGCCAACGTTGTGTTAGTACCGAGCACGTTGTCTGGTTGCGTTGTCGAGCGCCAAGAGCCGATGACCAATGAACCGCAACCGCTGGCAATCGCTATGGGCAATGCCAGTCATTTGATTCAAGCTGGCAAGGGCGGGGCCGCCAACGTTGGTGACTTTAAACACCCGCATTTTGTCGATACGCGGGAGGTGCCTTGGATTACTCTCGAGGGCATGGAGTCGATCGGTCTTAAAATTTTACGCGTCAGTGAAGATAATGGCTATATCTCTCTGGTGGTCCGACACAATGGCGTAGCCCCGGGACATACGCACCTGGGTGCAGGCGACTTTTTGATTCTGGAAGGACGGATAGGCGTTCGTGCTGGCCCCCCCAACGGGCATGGCCCGGGCGTCTGGTACTTTGAACCGGCGGGGGCGCGTCACGATGCGTCGCAGAGATTGAGCGAAGAGGACTTGATCTATTACTCGAATATATACGGTCCCCTGGCGTTCGACGACGGGCCAGGTACGCCAGTCACCATGGTACTGTCGTGGATAGAGTACAAGGCCATGGCCGAGGCGTATGGTTCGAAATTGGTGCGTTGCATTCACCCAGACGACAGCTCGCTGTTGGCATCGGCACCGCTGGTCGGAAAGGCTTCGTAGGTATGAATTGCGCGACCTAGGTAGGCTGGGAGGTTGGCGGCTCTGGACTGCCCACCGAATCTGGCGGAAGGCGCCCTTGGGGACGCCTTCCGAAATACCCTAGAGCAATGCTTGAGACAGTGAGCAGGTAGGTAAAAAAGCACCTAACTAAAAGAACGACGCTGAATGAAAATGGACCGGAGGATGCAACTCTACAGCGGAAAAGGAACCAAATTTACGCAGTTGACTTCATGTCAGAATAGTATTTCTTCAGATATGTTAGCGAGTTTGCAATTCAATTGGAGAGGAGCATTTTGGAAAGTTCAGACGCGTTGATAGAGGCTCTATCTTGGCAGCTAGCTTCTGCAATCGTCAAACGGCACCCAGAAAAGTGTTATCTTTTTATTGGTCACCCTGGCGGCGGGATGTATGACGTGCTTTGGATCAAGCAACGCCCTCGTGGTGAGGGTCAAATATTACTTAATCGCAACGGTACAATTCAAATTCATGGAAGATTTCAAGGATCGGGTGAGGCAGATTTTGGACATAAAAATTGGCAGGAATATATTCTTTCCGAGCACAAGGAATTTGTGCGGCACATAAAAGAACAAGCAAGACTTCCAAAAGTCAAAGTAAGCCCCAAAATGATTGAACGGATCCTCGGCTAAAAAAGTTTCTCATTTAATGACGCATTATTGTAAAAAGAATGTAAGGGTCACAATCCGCAACGGATATTATGACAGTTCAGGGATGACAGGAAGTTCAAAAAACGACGATGTTTTAAAATTCAAGTTTTCCACTAAACTTCTTCAGAGACGAGATGATGATCAACCATATTACAGATTTTGGATTTTTTATTTAATTAGTGATGATGCCTCTTGGCAGCCAATCTTTTGCATCGAAGAAGCTTCTTCTCAGATCAAATTTTTGGATGAAACACCTGCTGCCTCCTTGATGGAGGAATACAATTTATTAAATAGAAACTTCTCCAACTTTTTAGATGAAATGATCGCAAGATTAGATTTGCAGATAAGAAAACATACAAATTAATGAATAAGCGACAATAAAAAAGAGTCCCTAAATTGGCCGGCAAGACCTGTTGTGGTGGGGTGTTGGTTTGCGTTGAGCCCTCGGCCACAGTGCTTGATAGAATCGTTAGGCTCCCTCTGGCTAGCTATCACCTTGGCCGCCTCGCGGTGCGCTAAAGCTGTAAGATACTCGCGTCGGCTGAACGACCTCGCTATTATTTTTTCTGCGTTGCTGTTTTTATCTCGGTTGCATGGCTATTCTTGTGACTTTTACTACGGCTCTTGACTAGCGACCTAGCGTTTAATTCGTTGCTCGAGGATATCTAGCGGTA
This sequence comes from uncultured Cellvibrionales bacterium, assembly GCA_937920185.1. Lineage (GTDB taxonomy): Bacteria > Pseudomonadota > Gammaproteobacteria > Pseudomonadales > Porticoccaceae > TMED48. Next base: position 16,471 of record CALGJN010000088.1, read on the forward strand.
TCGGGCCGGCCTCCAACACACGGTCGTGAAATTCGCGGATATCCAATTTTTCATTCCGCGTATGCTGGGTGTATTGGCGCAACTCGCTGAATTTTAGTTCTCAATTTGTATACGATAGCGCTTGGCCGGGGCAGACGATATAGCGATCGACCAGCAGGCAATCGCGCCACGTACATTCGGTGCCAGTCGATCGAGTTTCACTGCATCATCAAGGCGCGCCGATGGATCGATTGATCTGGTAGAGAAATTTTTGCAGATTAAACGCAGATGGCAAGCGGGTGCCAATCCCATTGGGTAGCGTAGAGACGAAATTAGATTGGCTTATGTCGAGCACATCGACCATCATTTTGAGCGCGCTGCCCTGGTTAACGGATTGGTTATACAGGCTGTTGCGCACGACGATAAGGTCATTTTCGAAATCAATCACGATGTACTGACCATCGAAGCCGATGGTGGAGAGCAGCGCAAACGCGGCGGGGAATAGGTTGCCATCATCCTGTTCAGCGGGTGTGATAGTCCAAAATTTGAGGCCGTAACTGAAATTGGAGCTGTAGGGTGCTCCGACCACTGAGTCTTGGGTGGTGTTTATTAATGCGTCAATGTAGGCACTGGGCACTATTTGCTCGCCCTCCCAGACACCGCCATCAAGAATCATCTGACCAAACCGTGCAAAGTCTCTGGCGGTGGCGTCTAAACAGCAGTAGGCGAGAAAATTACCG
>CALGJN010000089.1:0-2663 GCA_937920185.1 uncultured Cellvibrionales bacterium
CATAATAAACACCACATCGAGCATGGGTGTCATGTCTATCTGTGACTCGTCTTCTTCTCTACGTCGCTTACCTAGTGCCATAACCTCTTTCCACAAAATCAGGTGATTTCGAAACAGTCGGAGCATTCTACTGAATCTTATAAAAATTACTAGTCCGGCGTCGTATTTCTATCGCACAGTGTGACACACTATACAGGGTTTTCGACGTCGGGAGCCATGCCCCGTTAGCCGCTATCCACTGAGTCACCACTGCCGAGTTGCCAATGCCAGAATTACCCGAAGTCGAAACCACCCTTCGAGGGATATCGCCCTCGCTCAAGGGCGCCCAAATTGCCGGCATCGTCGTCCGCCAACCCGCTCTGCGTTGGCCGGTAACAGCAGATATCGGCGAGCGGGTGGCGGGCCAGACAATCGTCGATCTGTCGCGGCGAGCCAAGTACCTGCGTCTGCAGTTAGAGCGTGGTTCGATGCTGGTGCACCTCGGCATGAGTGGCAGCTTGCGCATCGTCGCCAGCGGCGATGTCTGGCGCAAACACGACCACATCGAACTACAGATCACTTCGGGGCGGGCGCTGAGATACCACGATCCCCGTCGCTTTGGCAGTTGGCTGTGGTCTGATCAAGAGCACTGGCAACTGCGCAACCTAGGCCCGGAACCGCTCTCTGATCGTTTTGACGGCGACCACCTATACGCGCTCGCACAGCGCCGCAAAGTCGCAGTTAAACCCTTTATCATGACCAATGCGGTGGTTGTTGGCGTGGGTAATATCTATGCCTCAGAGGCGCTTTTTATGAGCGGAATCCGCCCCGACCGCAGCGCTGGGCGCATCTCGCTAATGCGCTATCGGCAATTGGCGGACAATATCAAGGTGGTTTTGGCACGGGCCATCGAGCAGGGCGGCACCACCTTGCGAGATTTTGTCAACAGTAGCGGCGAACCGGGGTATTTTCAACAGCAGCTGTTGGTCTATGGGCGAGCGGGTAAGCCCTGCGTCAATTGCAGCCACGTGTTGCGCGAACAGCGTCTCGGTCAGCGCAGTTCGGTATATTGCGCCGCATGTCAACGCTGACTAAGCTCGATTAAACTTTTTCAAAAGTGCCGCGACAACGTTGGCTGGAACAAACTTGGAAACGTCACCGTCGAGCGATGAAATCTCTCTGACCAGAGACGACGAAATGTAGGAGAAGGGTTCTGCCGGGGTCAAAAATACGCTCTCAACATCTGGCGACAGCGCACGGTTCATGTTCGCCAACTGAAACTCGTATTCAAAGTCAGACACCGCGCGCAGTCCTCTGAGCACGCCGTCGGCATCGCAATCTTTGACAAAGTTGACCAGCAGGTAATCGAAACCACGAATTTCCACATTGTCGAGGTGCGCCAATGCATCGCTGGCGAGTTGTTGGCGCTCGTCGATGTCAAACAACGGACTCTTGCGCTGACTGGTGGCGATCGCCACGATAATGTGGTCGAACAGTCGCGAGGCTCGCTCAACAAGATCGATGTGCCCATTGGTAATGGGGTCGAACGTACCTGGATAGACAATCTTTCGCATAGTATAAACCTCATCTAACGTGGCGAGCGCGCATCTTACTTAAATTATGAGGGCGGCTCAATGCGCTTATAAAGACGGCTGTCGACATCGCCGTTGATTTGTTGCCGCCATAACTGCCAGTTTGTCGGCGGGTAAAAACCCTCGTTGTCCTTGGGTAGCTCGATATACATCATCGCATTGCCGGCTAACCAGTCATACTGCTCTAATTTGTGGCATACCTCTGAGCTGCAGTTTAGCGCGAACGGCGGATCGATAAAGACCACATCCATCGGTCGCGCTGGCGGCGTTTTAAGCAGTTCTAGACTGTCGCCACACCGGCATTGTACCTGCTCGGCACGCAGCTGTTGGGCATTGTATGCCAGCCACTGAAGCGCGAGCGGGTGATTGTCGATGGCGATACAGGTCGCTGCACCGCGCGATGCCGCCTCGAAGGTCAGGGCTCCGCTGCCAGCGAATAAATCGGCGCAGTGCGCGCCGCGAATGTCCACGCCGAGCCAATTAAACAAGCGCTCGCGGCCACGATTACCGGTCGGTCGCAATCCCGGCGTGGGCGCAAATAGCACCTGCCTACTGCGCCATTGCCCAGCGATTATTTTCAGCTTGCTGGCGCGTTTGAGATCGCCCGAGGAAAGTTTATTCGGCAATATAGGCGTCCTAGCGGTTTAGTTTTGTCACTTTTGACAGGGTTAGTGATAGGATACAGCAAATTTTACTGCGCTTAATAATATTGCTGTGTCCGATATCTCTGAAGAATCTGAAGCTGCTACTTCGACGCCGAAAAAATCGTTTCTAGACCGATTTAGATCAGCGCCAACGGCCACTCCCGCGCCCTCGCTGGCGGCGCGTATGCGCGGTGCGCTATCGCGCAGTGGCCAGGGTTTGGCGGATTTGTTCCTCGGCGCCAAGGTCATTGACGATGGATTGCTGGAAGAGTTGGAGGCGGCGCTGTTAATGGCCGATGTCGGCGTTGCCACCAGTGAAAAAATTATTCGCCAATTGACCGAGGCGTTGGATCGCCGAGAGTTGGCCGATGTCGATGCGGCCCGCGCGGTGCTCGAAGACATATTGATCGATATTTTGCGCGTATGTGAGCAACCGCTGGTGTTCGAG
>CALGJN010000090.1:0-6404 GCA_937920185.1 uncultured Cellvibrionales bacterium
CTGCGGCAATGCCATCGCTTTTATGTCCTCTTGGAGTTCCGCGACAGCCAGGCAGCAGCTGGCTCTGAGCGTTTTGAATCGGCATTATTCGAGCTACTGGAAGATCAAAAAATCGACGATGCAGTGATCGCGCAATCGCATCAAGAGGCGGCTAACTTTTGGCGAATTCGCGATGGTGTTGCTGAATTATTGCAGTGTCTAGGGCCGCTCTCAAACCAAGATATCAGTCTGCCGATTAGCAAAATTGGTGAATTTGCCGACGTATTGCAAGCGCGTCTGAAGCGAGATTATGACAATATGGAGGTTCTGTTGTTTGGTCATCTAGGCGACAATAATATCCATGCGCTGGCTTATACCGGACGGCAGTGCGACGTCGAACCCATCAATAGCCAGATCATGCATATGATCGGCGAATTTGGCGGCGCGATTACCGCAGAGCACGGTGTCGGAGTACTGAAAAAGAAATACCTACCGCTATCGCGCAGCGCCAGTGAAATAGCTTTGATGAAAACGCTCAAGTCTGCGATGGATCCCAGAAATATCCTCAATCCCGGTCGGGTCATTTAGTTAGGCGCGCACGCCGGTGAATTTTATCGACCTCGACGCGTCGTTTTACCTATAGCGCAATCGCAAGGAGCCAAGAATGAACGCTAATGAGTTGACCCTGCGTGATAAAGACCACCTGCCAGGTTTGCTCGGCATCGAAGTTGTCGAGGTCGCTGCTGGACGCCTGGTCGCCAAATTAAAGGTTGCCAAAAAACACATGGCGCTGAACGGTTATCTGCATGCCGGCAGCGTAATTACGCTGGCCGACAGCAGTGCCGGCTACGGGTGTTTAGCCAACCTACCGGAGGGCGCGTTAGGATTTACCACGGTTGAACTAAAATCTAATCTTATGGGTACGGTCACGCAAGGTGAGGTGGTGTGCGTTGCATCCTGCTTGCACGCGGGGCGAACTACTCAGGTCTGGGAGTGCGAGGTGCGATCCGAGGCGTCAAAGCTGCTCGCCAAATTTACCTGCACCCAATTGATTCTGTATGCCAAGTAACGGTGCGCTAAGGCGTCACTGCCTGAGAGCCCGCGCCTCAGACTTACCTGCCTTGGATCTCGGAGCCTTGGAATCCCAAGTCTTGGAGTCAGCAGAACTTGAATCACGTCAAGTGCAGCGTTGCTCAGGGGCCGATCGACCGGCGCAGGCAAACGAGTGACCGCGATCAATCTCGAGATCGCAAACCCGTTTCGCGCGCTGATTTGGATGATCGGCGCGATGCTATCAATTTGCGTTATGGCGATCGGTGTCAGGGAACTGGCCGGGCATATGCAAACCCCGCAAATTCTGTTTATTCGCAGCGCGCTTGGCTTGCTGATCATCAGTTTACTGATCGCTCGGAAGCCCGGCGTGGAGCTGTTTAAAACCCAACGACTGAAGTTGCATGCAGTGCGTAATCTATTTCACTTTGCAGGCCAGTATGGCTGGTTTTTAGGCATTGGATTGCTGCCGTTATCCGAGGTGTTTGCGCTCGAGTTTACGGTGCCAATTTGGACCGTGATCATCGCCATGCTCTACCTAAAAGAAGCGATCACATTGAGAAAGGTTTGCGCGTTGCTATTGGGCGCTGCCGGGGTGTTGGTTATTCTCGAGGTAGGTATCGAGGCGGTGCAACCGATGGCCTTGGTGGTTCTTCTCGCAGCGCTCTGCTACGCAGCGTCGCACGCAGCAACCAAGGGCCTAGCGAATACCGAGCACCCTTTGACAGTGTTGTTCTACATGTGCCTAATCCAGTTGCCAGTGAGCGCTTTAATGAGCCTGAATAGCTGGGTTACACCAGCGCTTGTGCTGTGGTTTTGGCTGATTGTGGTCAGCGTGATGGCTCTGACGGGACACTACTGTATCACCCAGGCGATGCGCTTGGCGGATGCCGGCGTGGTGGTCACGCTAGATTTTTTACGTCTGCCGTTGATCGCGCTCATCGGCGTTGTTGCCTACGCTGAACCCTTTGAAATTTCGTTGTTGTTCGGGGCTGGGTTAATGCTGTTGGGCAATCTGATCAACATCTACCGCCCGCAACAACCACAACCTTCGGCTGCGGTCGTTGCGGAGTAGGGCGCGGATTGGTTTGCAGGCGTGGCATGCGCCGAAGAGCCGCCTATAGCTCCCCAAGCCGTTTAAGCAACACCTTCTAGCGCCTTGATGCCACTGCGTCCAAACGCTGTCAGCAGAGCCTGTAGAGCGGCAGCGGTGCTGTCTTCGGCAATCGCTACCGCGCTGTAAGCGCTACCGTCAACGCTCATTTGAATGCACGCTTGCGCCTTGGCGTCGGTACCCTCACCCAGCGCGTGCTGGTCGAAGTGACCGATTTCTATGACACAGTCAAAACGCTGATTAAGTGCGCTGCACAGAGCCTCTAGCGCTCCGGCACCTTGACCGTCGAGCACTTTATCACCAATCATAAACTGCGCCTGAACCTGATGATCGCTGTGCGTTAATTGATAGTTATTGAGTTGCCAGTGGTTGTCGACCTGAATAAAGTGACGTTCAAATAGGTCTTTGATATTACTCGGCGATATTTCCATGCCGCTGTCTTCGACCGCGCTTTGTACGATGGCGCTGAGGTGGCTGTGCAACCACTTCGGTAATTCGATACCGTAGTCGCGTTCCAGCACCAGAGCGACGCCGCCCTTGCCGCTCTGGCTATTGATACGAACCACTGCCTCGTATTGGCGACCGATATCGCGCGGGTCGATCGGCAGATAGGCAACGTTCCAGTGCGCCTGCTGTTGATCCTTGTGATATTGCATGGATTTTCTGATGGCGTCTTGATGACTGCCAGAAAAAGCCGTGTACACCAACTCGCCCGCCCAGGGATGCCGAGGGGCAATGGCAATATCGGTGCAACTCTCGACGACCTCGATAATGTCGATAATGTTGGATAGATCGAGTTGCGGGTCGATACCCTGAGAGTAGAGATTCATGGCCATGGTGATAATATCCATATTACCGGTGCGCTCGCCGTTACCGAGCAGCGTGCCCTCGATGCGATCGGCGCCGGCAAAGATGCCGAGTTCCGCAGCCGCCACGCCACAGCCACGGTCATTGTGGGTATGCAGGCTAATGACGACCTGTTCGCGCTGGGCCAGGTGCCGACAAAAATACTCAATTTGATCGGCAAACACGTTGGGCGTGGACATTTCCACGGTCGCCGGTAGGTTGATAATTACCTCGCGTCCGAGCTCTGGCTGCCATTGCGCTATCACCGCATCACATACCTCTATGGCGCGATCGAGCTCAGTTCCAGTAAAACTTTCTGGCGAATATTGAAAAATCCATTCGGTATTTGGGTAGCGCATGGCGATTTCGTGCACCCATTTGGCACCTTGCACCGCTATATCTACAATGCCCTCGGGGGGCAGTTTAAACACTTGCTCGCGCTGCACCGTCGAGGTGGAATTATAGACATGGATGATCGCTCTCTTCGCCCCCTGTAGCGATTCATAGGTACGTTCGATGAGCTCCTTACGCGCCTGGGTCAGCACTTGCAATGTCACATCGTCCGGCACGCGATTTTCGGTTATCAATTTACGTACAAAGTCAAAGTCGGGCTGTGACGCAGATGGAAATCCAACCTCTATTTCTTTAAAACCAAGCCGCACCAGCAGATCGAACATGCGAGTTTTTTGCTCTACGTCCATTGGATTGACTAGCGCCTGGTTGCCATCTCTGAGATCGACGCTACACCAAGTGGGTGCGGCGGTCATGGTTTTGTCTGGCCAGGTGCGGTCGGCAAGAGCAATCGGCGCGAAGGGGACATATTTACGATGATCGAACATGATAATTCCTGTAGTGACGGATTAAATTGATCTGTAGCGACGCTTACATAGGCGACACCACATTGTATGGTAGATAAGGCGCAATAAAAGAGCTTTTTATCTTTCATTATGATTTTAATAGCAATACTATTTCGTAATGATAGAATATTTGGCAATTAAATAAATAATAGGTGCGTATGAGCGACATTAATCTAGATCGATTTGACCTGCATATTCTCCGCGAACTGCAGCGCGATGGGGGTATATCCAATCAACTGTTGGCCGAACGTGTTGGCTTAACCGCGGCGCCCTGTTCGCGGCGGGTCAAGCAACTGACCGACATGGGCGTGATTCGTGACACCGTGGTGCGTCTGCACGATCGGGCGCTAAATTTAAAGTTGATTGCTATTGTGCATATCCGTATGGATGAACATACCCCAGAGCGTTTTGAGGCGTTTGAGAACACCATTACCGCGTGTCCGGAAGTGCTCGAATGCTATTTGATTACCGGCCACGAAGCCGACTACCAGCTCAAGGTGGCGGTACCTGACATGGATCGCTACCACGATTTTTTAATCGGCAAAATTACCCGGATACAAGGCGTGAGTGGCGTTACCTCGGCCTTTGTCATGCGAAAAATACTCGACAGTACTCGGTTACCGTTGAGTTACATTGGCGGAAGATAGCGTCGAGTTCGAATCGGCCTGCCAAATTCGCAAGCCTGGATCGACCATTGGGCATGCCATGCCATGCCAAGTAACCATGCTTAAAACACCTTAGCCCCTGAGTGCACTAGTATTGTGACTCTATTCACAATTGTAGTTATACGCGCTACTATCTGAGCAAATAAACTAGGCTAATTTGATAAACTAGGTTGAGTAAATAATCAAGGTTAAACAAATTATTGAGGACTCATCATGACACCAGAGGCTATCAGGTCGCAATTGGTCAAGCTACTGCCACAATTGGGAACGTTCGGCGTCGATACGCTCGCGCCTTACCTATCGCAACTAACGGCCAAAAAAGGCGATGTATTGGTCAAGCAGGGCGCCAGCGGTGCGGATGTTTATTTCTTGCTCAGCGGCACTTTTTCGGTATTCGAAAAAATTCAGATAGACGATAAAGATATGGTTTTGCATACCGCAACGTTTCCAGGCCCGGGTATCTTGGGCGAGGTAGCTGTAATGAGTTCTTCGAAGCGCACAGCGACGGTGGTAGCGATGGACGTGGCCGAGTGTCTGGTGTTGACCAAGGATCAATTCGATGGCTTGGTGGCCGACGAGCCGAGGCTAGCGATTGAACTTCTCAAGGCGTTCGGCTCATTGGTCTCTGATCGTCAAGCAGCATTTCAAAACAAAGTTCGGTCGAATATATTACTCGAGAGTTCAGATGCCGACGCAGGTATTGCGCGCCTGAGTAATTACACCGGCAAGGCTTCCAAAGTCAGTGAAAAACTCGGCAGTCGTCTGTTTAGTAACGACTTTAAGGGTGTTAACTACCAATCAGGCCAGCCAAAAGTGCCGTCCGGCGACTGATTAACAGCCATTTAAATTTCGTCTGACTGCACGCTGAAAGCGCCACTGATGGCTAAAAGCGTCGCTGATAGCGGCTTGGTTTAGCGTCTGATACGTCTAACACAATAGACCCGCTACCCTTTTAGTGTGCATAGCAATGGCGTACAGAATTTCATTGCTTAGTCGCCGTCGTTGTCGTTATGATTGAAGCATGCTTATTTAAACTTGGATAACTATACAATGGCCGAGGCTTACAAGTCGCAACTGGTTAAGCTCTTACCGCAACTCGGATCCGCTGGAGTCGATGCATTAATACCTTTTTTAGCCGAGTTAAACGCTGAAAAAGGGCATGTACTCGTCAAGCAAGGCGATCGCGATGAGGATATGTACTTTTTAATCACTGGTGTGTTTTCGGTGTTCGAAAAAATTCAGATCAATCGCTCCGATGTGGTATTACACGCCGCAACGTTTCCCGGGCCCGGCATATTGGGTGAGGTGAGTATCATGACCGACGCGGAGCGAACAGCAACCGTGATCGCCATGGAACGCGCCGATTGTTTGATTTTAACCAAAGCTAAATTTGACGCGTTGGTCAAATCTAAACCGACAGTCGCGGTGGAATTGCTGAAGTCCTTTGGTGCGGTCATGTATGGCCGGCAGACGGCGTTTCAAAATAAGGTGCGAGGCAATATTTTACGCGACAGCAAGAGTATCGAGGGCGGTGTCCACAAATTAGGGCGCTATACCGGTAAGGTCTCGCGCACCAGTCCGCAGCTTGCAAAAAAACTGTTTAGTGAGGACTTCAAGGGGGTCAATTATGACTCGACTGATTGAGCTCGGAACGAGGTAATAAGCGCACATTTCATAGCGACGAACGAGTTGCTGGATAGCGCAAATTGGCACAGATCAAGCGCTGCATGCCAACGCACAGCTGGGGTAATCGGGTCTGCCTAAAGAGGCTGGGTGATAATACCAAAGGCTCTATAAACGCCCACAGCGTAGGACGCTGCGCCGCTGCCAACCAGAGTCGGTAATCTTTATTTTATCCACTTTCACTATCAGCCGACCAGCGCATTTCGGTGA
>CALGJN010000091.1:0-3330 GCA_937920185.1 uncultured Cellvibrionales bacterium
TAAATATTTTTACGTTTGGCTGGACGCACCCATCGGTTATATGGCAATTTTTAAATCACTGTGCGAACTTCGCGGCATCGATTTTGAGCGTTTTTGGGCCGCCGACAGCAGTGCCGAATTGCATCACTTTATCGGTAAGGATATCGTTAATTTTCACGCCCTATTTTGGCCGGCAATGCTCCACAGCGCGGGGTTTCGCACGCCGACGCAGATATCTGTGCACGGTTTTGTCACCGTCAACGGTAAAAAAATGTCCAAGTCGCGCGGCACCTTTATCAATGCACGCTGCTACTTAGAACACCTCGACCCAGAGTACCTACGCTATTACTACGCCTCTAAGTTATCCCGTTCGGTCGAAGATATCGATTTAAACTTGGGCGATTTCGTACAAAAAGTAAATAGCGACCTGGTCGGTAAAGTGGTCAATATTGCCAGTCGCTGCGCCAAATTTATCGCCCAGGGGAATGCCGGAGTGCTGTCGGAAAATATCGAAAATCCGCAACTCTGGGCGCAGGTCAGAGACGCCCAAGAGCGCATCGCTGAGCACTACGAAAATCGTGACTTTGGCAAGGCGGTTCGCGAGATCATGTCCCAGGCCGATGCCGCCAATGAGTACATTGCTGCGCGCGAACCATGGAAACTCAACAAAGATGACAGCCAGCGACAACAGGTTCAGGATATCTGTTCGTTGGGGATTAATTTATTTCGCCTGCTGGTGATCTATTTAAAGCCGATACTGCCGCAGATGGTGGCTGCCAGCGAGGAGTTTTTGAACGATCAACTGGATTGGGACAGCGTCCACACGCCCCTCACCGGCCATCGTATCGAGCCCTTTAAAGCGCTTTTAAAGCGGGTTGAAAACGAGCGTGTCGAGGCGATGCTCGAGGCCAGCGCCAAGCAGGCAGCAGCGCTACAAAGTGCTTCCCAAAGCGAGCCCCAGAGCAGCGCACCCGAGGATAGCGAGCCACTGGCGCCCCAGATCGATTATGATGACTTCATCAAGGTCGATCTACGAGTGGCGAAAATCGTCAGCGCCGAAGCGGTCGAGGGCGCCGATAAATTGTTGCGGTTGACGCTCGATTTAGGTGACAGCACTCGGCAGGTATTTTCGGGCATCAAATCGGCCTATAAACCGCAGGATTTAGAGGGTCGGTTAACCTTAATGGTAGCCAATTTGGCGCCGCGTAAAATGCGCTTCGGGGTGTCCGAAGGGATGGTTTTGGCAGCCGCTTCAAAGGATGGTATTTACCTGTTAGAACCGGACAGCGGCGCCCAACCCGGACAGCGAGTGACCTAGTGGAACGAGGCGCAAACCGAACGCCTTTCAGCACGCGCGCGACGCCCGGATAATGTAGCTTTGTCATCGACCGAGAGCAGACTATGACCGACACCAACAGCATCCTGATGAGCGCAATATTGATTAACAATATTTTGTTGGTTCAGCTCTTTGGTGTCTCCGCGCTTGCAAACATTGCCAACCGGCCGAGTACCGCTGTCGCCATGGCAATCGCGACCACTGCGGTGATCACGCTATCTGCCGCAGTCAATCACATGGTCGACAGCTGGATTCTCGTGCCACTGCAACTCGGTTATCTGCGTACCCTGGCCTCGATACTGGTGATCGCGACGTTGGCGCAGTGCGGGGCGCTGTTGATCGAGGCTCAACGTCCCGCGCTCTACCGTGAACTCGGTGGTCTGCTCCCGTGGCTTGCCAGCAATACATTGATCCTTGCGGTGGCATTGCAAAATAGTCTAAATACGCTGACCTTCAGCCAATCGGTGCGCTCTGGATTGGGCGCAGGTTTAGGTTTTTCGTTGGTGTTGATCCTGTTCTGCGCCATCTGTGAGAGGCTCGCCGCCGCCGATGTACCGCGGCCATTTCGCGGCGCTGCGATCACCATGATCAGCGCTGGATTGATGTCGATGGCCTTTATGGGCCTGAGCGGTCTGGTGTAAAATGGGCGAGCTGCACGCTGCTAGCGCCTACCTATCGACAGCCGCGGTATTGCTCGGGTTAAGCCTGATATGCAGCGCCCTAATCGGCTCTGCATGGGCGCGATTTCCCGCCGACCGAGACCGCCGCATAGTCGACATCGACGATCTTTTGCCGCAAACCCAGTGCGGCCAGTGCGGCCACCCTGGTTGTCGTCCCTACGCCGAAGCCATCGCCGATGGTCAGCCAATCAATCGCTGCCCGCCGGGGGGCCAAGCCACCATCGATGCCCTCGCTCAGTTACTCGGGGTAAAAAGTCTCGCGCTCGACCCAGAACACGGCACGGAAAACCCGGAAATCAGCGTCGCGTATATCCGCGAAGATGAGTGCATCGGCTGCACTAAATGCATTCAAGCCTGCCCGGTAGATGCCATCGTCGGCGCAACGAAGTTGATGCATACGGTAATTGTCGATCAGTGCACCGGTTGCGACCTGTGCGTCGAACCCTGTCCAGTGGATTGTATCGACATGCTGCCTGTCCCCATCAATGGAGGACAAGGGTTGGCGTCCTCAGCTCTGCTAGCAACGTCGAACATCATCGCGCATCGACACCCAGGGCAAGCCCTGCGAGAATTGCCATGAGCCAGATTTGGGAAACCCCCGGCGGCATTTACCCGCCGGCCAACAAGCGTCAGTCGCTATCCCTTCCCATCGACTATCCTCAACTACCGGAACGACTGGTAGTGCCGCTCGGCCAACACGCTGGCAGGCCTTGTAGGGCCTGCGTCGAGGTCGGCCAGCAGGTACTCAAGGGCGAGTTGATCGGCGTCGTCGACGGGCCTCTCGGCGCCGCGGTGCACGCGCCCAGTTCGGGCACCGTGACGGCGATCGAGCCGCGTCCGGCAGGCCGTTTATCGGGGCGACCCGCACGCTGTATAGAAATAGCCACCGATGGGCTCGAGCGCTGGACAGGTCGCCAGTGCGTCGCCGATTACCGTCAAATGTCGGCGCCGCAACTGGTCGATCGAATTGCTCAGTCGGGCATCGCCGGAATGGGTGGCGGTGGTTTTCCCACAGCCGCTAAACTGACCACTAACGGCCTCCCCCCGATCGCAACGATTATCGTCAACGCCACGGAGTGCGAGCCCTATGTGACCGCAGACGAGTCGCTAATGCGCGAGCGCGCTGACGAAATCATCCAGGGAATCGATATCCTCGCACATATCCATGGCAACCGCGCGCGTCTGGTGATCGGTATTGAACAGAGTAAACCCGAGGCCTTGGCAGCGCTGCGCGCAGCCTGCGCAAAAAGCGCTATGGAAATCGTTGAAATACCGAGAAAATATCCATCCGGTGGCGAGCGACAACTGATCTATGCACTCACCGGCAAGGAACTA
>CALGJN010000092.1:0-6050 GCA_937920185.1 uncultured Cellvibrionales bacterium
CTTAGCCATAAATTCCAGTAAAACTCCCAGCGCGGTTTAGTCCTTAAAGTTCTTGAATTGAAAGGGCTGGCCGAGGTTGGCCTCGCGCACCGATGCCATCACCTGTTGCAGGTCGTCGCGCTTCTTGCCGGTCACGCGTACCTGTTCTCCCTGAATCTGCGCCTGCACCTTGAGCTTTTGCTCTTTGATCAGTTTGACAATCTTTTTACACACGTCTGCCTCGATGCCGTTCTTAAACGACACTGGTATGGAAAACGTCTTGCCGGAATGGAGCGCCTCGTCGTCGTAGGTCATAACGCTGGGATCGATCTTGCGCTTGATCAACTGGCCCCGAAAAATGTCCAGCAGTTGCTGGCACTGAAAATCGGCTTCGGCACGGATCATCACCTGTTCTTTGTTGTAATGGATGCTGGCATCGACCCCGCGAAAGTCGAAGCGAGTGGCAATTTCACGAGTCGAGTTATCGCTGGCGTTGAGTATTTCTGCGCTGTCTACTTCGGAGACAATATCTAAACTCGGCATACTAAAGATCTACTCTATAAATACAGATGGGGTATGATTCTAGCCCTAGTCACTGCGATCTTCCAGCACTATGAAAAAATCCTGCCCATGCGGTAGTCGCGACACCTTCGACGCCTGTTGTAAACCTTATCTCGATAGCACGCGTCGGGCCGATACGCCCGAGCAATTGGTGCGCTCGCGGTACACCGCCTACGCGTTGGGTGGCTATGGTGACTTCCTATTGCGAACTTGGTTTCCAGTGACCGCGAAGGGTTTGACGGCGGCGGAATTGTCTATCGCAACGCAGCATTGGACCGGGCTCGAAATTCGCGGGTCGGGCGTCGATGGCAACGCCGGATGGGTCGAGTTTTGCGCCACCTATGGCAGCGCGGCCGGGGTGTCGAGTAGCCTGCACGAGAAGTCGGTGTTCAGTCGAGTTGCCGGCAGTTGGCTCTATATTGGCGGCGAAGTCCTGACATCTTGAGGCGCTCGCGTCGGAGCAGGCCGGGCGCGAGCGCGGATGCCGATTGGTTTTTTATGAAAGGGGAGTGATCAGCGTGGCTGACGAAGCATTAGACGCCGAATTGGCGGAATTTTTAGCGGGCTTTCCAACGCTCGATCTCTGGAGTGATCTGCCGGCCACGCGACACCTATTTGAATCCATGACGGCCCAGATCGATGCTGACAGAGCGCCGGTTGCGGGGGTGATGAGTGACGATCATCGAATACCGGCGGCGGCCGAAAACGATCTATTGGTGCGCCTCTACCGGCCCGCTGGGAGTCGGCAACGATTACCCGCACTGCTGTGGTTTCACGGCGGTGGTTATTGTCTCGGCAGTTTACAGGAGGATGACTACAAGGCGCGGGAATTGGTCGCAGCGGTGGGTTGTGCAGTTCTCTCAGTAGATTATCGGTTGGCTCCAGAGCACCCTTTTCCAGCTGCGCTCGACGATGCTTATGCAGCTCTCGCGTGGTTGTCCGCCAACGCAGATCAACTCAATATCGACGGCGCGCGCATCGCCGTCGGAGGGCTCAGCGCCGGCGGTGGACTGGCGGCGGGTTTGGCGCTGGCGGCGCGCGATCGGGGCGAGTACCGATTGCTCTTTCAATCGCTCTGGTGCCCGATGTTGGATGATCGCTGTATAACGCCCTCGAGTATCGACTTGGCCGAGTCAAAAATTTGGAGTAGGGATTCGAACGTGCGCGCATGGCGAGCCTATCTTGGCAATCATGGCGGCGCCAGTAACCCGTCGCCCTACGCCGCTCCAACGCGCGCCACAGATCTTGCCGGACTGCCGCCGGTGTATATGCGAGTGGGCTCGGTGGACCTATTTGTGGATGAGAATGCAGCGTACGCAAAGCGCTTGATCGAGGCGGGTGTGGCGACCGATTTTGCGACTATTGAGGGCGGTTTTCACGCCTTTGAATCGGTGGCGATGGATGCGCGGATTTCGCAACGTACCCGCCACGGTTACTATCGGGCACTGCAAGCGGCGCTGTTTGCCTAAGCGCGGTTCGCCGAGCGGTTAGTCAGTGGTGCCACCGTCTTTGCGATAGACCGGGCGGGCAAATACGATCCCCAGCTCAAACAGCAACCACATGGGTATCGCCAGCAGGGTCTGCGAGATCACGTCGGGCGGCGTTAGTAGCATGCCAAACACGAAGCAGAGAATAAATACGTAGGGCCGCTTTTTCGCCAGATTATTCGGCTCTACTGCGCCCATCCAAGATAGAATCACCACGGCTATGGGAATCTCGAAACTGATGCCGAACGCGAAAAATAATTTTAACGCAAAGTCCAAGTAGCTGCGGATATCCGGCATGATAGTAATGCCGTCCGGTACGGTGCTGGCAAAAAACATAAACACCAACGGAAACACAACGTAATAGGCAAAGGCCATTCCGGCATAAAACAGTGCAACGCTAGAAAAGAACAGTGGCACAACAATCTTTTTTTCGCGCCGATAGAGCCCCGGCGCCAAAAATGCCCAGACCTGATAGAGAATGTAGGGCATGGCGGCAAATAGCGATAGCACGAGGGTCAATTTAAACGGCGTTAAAAACGGCGATGCGACCTCGGTAGCGATCATGCTCGAGGACTCCGGAATAAATTTCCGAATCGGCTCCGACACGTACAGATAGAGTTGGTTGCTAAACGAAAACAGCCCGACAAAGATGATCATAATGGCGACGATCGAGCGTAGCGCGCGATCTCTAAATTCGATCAGATGAGAGATGAATGGCTGGCTTGGGAGCTCCTCCTTACTCATATTTTTGGCTGCTCTGCGGCCTTTGACTGGAGGTTGGCGGCCAGTTCCTGACCCTCGCGCTGGGTGTTGGCGACTAATTCCTCGGTCTCGCGTCGGGTGTTGGCAAGGTCGCGCAATATCTCTTCGTTGTGCAGTTGCTGGCGGATTTCGTCCATGCCGACCTCGCTTTCAAGTTCTTTTCGAGCACTCGATAGCGCTTGACGGGCCCGACCGATCCACAGATTGATGCTGCGCACGGTCTCGGGAAGCCGTTCGGGGCCCATCACTACTAGGCTAATGACCGCAATCACCACCAGTTCAGTGAAGCCTATGTCGAACATAGGTACGCCGTTGGCCGAGAGCGTCTCGAACGTTGCATCACTGCGTCCTTACTCGGCGCTAGTTTTGCTGCTGCTGGCGACCGACTCGGTAGTTTTGTCGGTCGGCTCGGCGTCCTCAGCGGGCGTCATGGCATCTTTAAACCCCTTGACGGCGCCGCCGACATCCGAGCCGATATTGCGCAATTTCTTGGTGCCAAAAACCAGCGCCACTATGACCAATATAATTAATAATTCCTGCCAACCAAAACCCATTGGGTTACTCCCCTATAATTAATTTTTACCGCGTCCAGCTTTCTCTTCTAACCCTGACAAATCGAAGCGTCGGTCGAGTTCAGCGAGCACGGCGGCGGCATCTGTCCCCAGGTGAGAGAGCATGACTAGGCTGTGGAACCACAGATCAGCAGTCTCATAGATTAACTGTTGATTGTCACCGCTGACCTCGGCATCACGCGCTGCGAGAATTGTTTCAACGCTCTCCTCGCCGACCTTTTCGAGAATTTTGTTAAGTCCACTGTGGTGCAGTGAGGCGACGTAAGAATCCGCCTTTGACTGGCCTTTGCGCTCGGCCAATACTTCGGTCAGGCGGCTCAGCACATCATTGTTCATGAATACAGGTCCTTGGGTTCGATCAACACCGGTTCGCTGGTGCACCATTGCCCATCGCGCAGCACGCGATAAAAACACGACGCGCGGCCAGTATGGCAGGCTACGCCGCCGACTTGCTTGACCTGCAGCAAAATGACGTCGGCGTCACAGTCCAGTTGCAGCTCGAGTAGCTGTTGAACATTGCCGGATTCCTCGCCCTTTCGCCAGAGCTTATTGCGCGATCGCGACCAGTATACCGCGCGCTGTTCGCGCACCGTGGTGTCGAGCGCCTCGCGATTCATCCACGCCATCATCAGAATACGGCCGTTGCTGGCGTCCTGCGCGATAGCCGGGGCCAAGCCGTCATTGTTCCAGGCTATTTCATCGGTGTAATGCATTGGTCTCGCTCGTAATCCACAGAGTCATTGTCATGCTTTAGCGCTCAATTATGGCAGTAGTTCGCGCTAAAAAATAGTGCTGGCTAGCGCAGCACCAGTATCAGAGCTCCCAGCGCAATGGTCGCTAAGCTAAGTGCCGGTGCCTGTTGCAGCGAGTGCCATAGTGCTGGGTCAATGCCGATCAGCCCAACTAACAGTAATCCGACGCCGAGAATGCCGACCCATCGCCGGCGGCTGTTTGGACGCGGTTCGCTCGGCAATGGGGCTGGGGTGTCGCGTTGGGCATTCTCCAGCGCCTTGAAGATCATTGGCGGCACCTGTGGTAGTTGCTCCAACCAATCGGGGGCGTGGTTTTTTAGTTGCTTGTAGAGTCCCTTTGGCGAGTATCGTTGGCGTACCCAGCGCTCTAAGAAGGGTTGTGCCGAGGCCCACAGGTCGAGCTGCGGGTAGAGTTGGCGTCCCAATCCTTCAATGTTGAGCAGGGTTTTTTGCAGCAATACCAGCGATGGTTGAACCTCCATGTTAAAACGCCGTGCGGTGTCGAACAACTGGATCATCATGTAGCCCATCGAAATTTCGTTTAGGGGGCGTTGAAACACCGGTTCGCACACCGAGCGAATAGCGGTGGTAAATTCGTTGACCGAAGTGTCGCTCGCCACCCAGCCAGAGCGGATATGCAGCTCTGCGACCAAGCGGTAGTCGCGTTTGAAAATGGCCAGTAAATTACGCGCCATATAAAACTGATCGTCCTTGCTGAGGGAGCCCATGATGGCGCAGTCGATGGCTAAATAGGTGGGTGATTTGGGGGCGCTAGCATCGACAAAAATGTTGCCCGGATGCATGTCTGCATGGAAAAAGTTGTGCTCAAACACCTGGGTGAAAAAGATTTCCACGCCGCGTTCGGCGAGTAACTTAAAGTCCACGCCCGCGGCGCGCAATTCGTCGATATGGGTGACTGGGGTGGCATAGATGCGCTCCATCACCAGAACTTTTTCGTTCGACAGCGGCCACAGTATTTCCGGAATATGCAACAGCGGTGAATCGTTGAAATTGTGTTTTAGCAAAGATGCGTTGGCGCCTTCGGATTGTAGGTTGAGCTCGTCGAGGATAATATTTTGGTAGTCTTCAACCACTTCCACTGGGTGTAAGCGCTGTCCATCGGGGCTGTACTTGACGATTAATTTTGCCAGCGTGAACAGCAACGCAAGGTCTTCGCGTATGGTTTTTTCGATTCCCGGACGAACCGCCTTGACCACCACGTCGCGACCATCCAGCGTAATGGCGGCGTGAACCTGCGCAATCGACGCCGATGCCAGAGGGTTCTCGTCAAAGCTCGCAAATAAATCGTCGACAGGTCCATTCAGGGCCTCTTCGACGGTCTGTATAAACAGTGCCGAGCTGAATGGCGGCACCGCGTCTTGCAGCTTGGCAAGTTCGGCACACAGGTCTGCGGGGACTAGGTCTGGGCGAGTCGACAAAAGCTGACCAAATTTGACAAAGATCGGGCCCAGCTCTTCCAGCGCCAAGCGCAGTCGCGCGCCGCGAGCTGTTTGGTTGTCGGCGAACAACGCTGCGGGCGCCAACAGTAATCGCAGCGACCAGGGCAGGCGCGAGCGCTCTATAAAGTCTGCCAAGCGGTAGCGCCCGATCACCCGGACTATCTTGATGGCACGCCTGAGTTGCATCATTTGGCGATTCTCTGGAGCAGTCGGGCAATGCGCGCTTCGAGTCGTTCGACGTCGGTTGCCAGTCGGCGAACGCGGACCGAAAAATCTTCAAATTCGGCCATGCTGGGCGTTAAGCGCCACTCTTCTTGGGCGACTTCGGCAGCGCTTTTAACCATGCGTCGGCTATTTTCGTGGATGCCACGCGTCGCGCTGCGGATGGCGCTCCCCATTGCGTGGGCTGCAACGTCGCCGAACACATCGGCCAACGCCGCCTCCCAATCGATATCCAATTGCTCGAGCGCATGGCTC
>CALGJN010000093.1:0-6048 GCA_937920185.1 uncultured Cellvibrionales bacterium
GAGCGGGTACAATGGAGTTGCAGAGATTGACCTGACTAATCTCGACCTGACTAATATCGACCTGACTAATATCGACCTGACTAATCTCGACCTGACTAACATTGATCTGACTAACATCGATCATTGGCGGCGCGCTCGGTTGTTTACTACATCGCTAAATGACCGAGTCGTTAATAAATTATCAAAAGGCGCCATGGAGCAACGATCGCCGATCGATTCCCATGCTCAGTCAATAACAAGTTGTTTCGATCTGCGCGCGCCAATCGCTCGGCGGTCGGTTAAACCATGGTTGTAAAGCGCGCACCTCCGCGCAAAGGTCGAATCCTGGTATGACTCATGGGATGTTGAAGCGCTTCTTTAAAAATTTTAGCGCTGCTTGCGACGATCATAGCCCCAAACGACGAGTGGTAGGGGCCATTGCAGCAGTCGCTAAAACCACGCAACCCAAATGCCTTAGGCATACTTATAAAAGCTATTAATATTGATACTTGATCCGAAGCAAGCCACGCTACATGGCGCACAATGGCTGTGCATAAAAGGTCTTCGACCATCACAAGGGCGATCCATTTATAGTACTTTTCGAGCGCATTAAAAACTCGGCAAAAAACCTATCTTTTGTTAAGTGCTTTTCACCAAAGAGTGCCAGTAAGTCATCATCCACCGAGGAGTTATCGGCGTGAAAGGTGTTTTACCATCCCTGGCTCTGAGGTTTTATAGCCGCGCAAAAGCCGATAAAAAAGCCCCTCCAGTAACAAGGCAGGCTGCCCCGCCAACCGCCTAACGCGGGTAAAAAAATCGTGGTTACGCTCTTAAACTAAACGTGAGCCATTGAAGTTAAACACTTTCTAGTGCCCCCGAGTAAGATCTTGGCGCGTCCAATATGACTAACCCAAGCATAGATGGGGTTTTTCTTTTAAGCCAAAACTACGTGGATGCTACGATTTAATTTGCCTGCAAAACCTAGCCACGCAGCTCTAACCGAGATACGTCGCTGTAAGCTAAATCATCAACAGGCATCGGCGCACCACTTTGGCGGTGAGTGTCAACGCTGTGAATGCGCGCCCTCAAACACTATCAACCACGCTTAAATGCACCTAGCACGACCACCAAAAAACGCCATGATCGCCGCACGCGAAAACTATTTACACCCCGTTAGCTGTGGGGCAATGACAGCGATTATAATCGTGATAAACTGACACCCTCTGGCAAGCCAACCGCCACGCACGCCGGAGAGAGGGGACAACAACTAAAAAGAGCGGACGGGGTAGTTTAACGATGACCAAAGAGTCGAAAAACACCGCTACAATCGAGCGTTTAATCGCTCGACATAAAAGTATTCCCGGCGGGCTGTTGCCCCTGTTGCACGCCATTCAAGCTGAAATCGGTCATGTCCCAGAAACGGCGGTCGCAGCCATCGCCACAGGGCTCAACCTTTCGCGCGCCGACGTGCACGGTGTCATCAGTTTTTACCACGACTTCAAAACTCATCCAGTGGGCCGCCATAGGGTACAAATCTGTTGTGCCGAGGCGTGCCAATCGATGGGTTCGCGGCAACTCGAGGCGCACGCAAAAAAAACCCTGGCCATCGAATATCACCAAACCACCGACAATGGGCAGGTAACGCTGGAACCGGTTTACTGCCTCGGGAATTGCGCCTGCTCGCCCTCGGTTCGAGTCGACGACAATGTCTATGCGCGCGTTGATACGCAGCGCTTCGACGCGCTGATTGCCGCGCTGGGCGCTTCCCAATGAGCCGGTTTTACATACCCCAAGATACCACTGCGTTAGCGCTCGGCGCCGATGCGGTCGCCAGTGAACTGCGCGCCCAGGGTATCGAAGCCACGCGCAATGGCTCGCGGGGCCTATTCTGGCTGGAGCCATTGCTGGAAGTCGAAAATGACGGTGCACGCATCGGATTTGGCCCTATATCGGCCGATGATATCCCCTCTATTCTCGCCGCGCTTGCAGACGATCCAAGCTTACATCCGCTGTATCTCGGCGACGTCTGCGACATCCCCTATTTTAAATCGCAACAACGCCTGACTTATGCGCGCGCCGGTGTTGGCGATCCGCTGTGTGTGGATACTTATCGACGGTTGAACGGCTTTGTGGGGCTTCAAAATGCGCTTTCGATGAGCGCTCAAGCGATCGTCGATCAAGTGGCGCAGTCTGGCTTACGCGGGCGCGGCGGCGCGGCCTTTCCCGCGGGAATTAAATGGCAGACGGTTCTCGATGCGAAGCCGAAAGTAACCCGACGCCATCCTGCCGGCGAGCAAAAATACATCGTCTGCAATGCCGATGAAGGCGATTCAGGTACCTTTGCCGACCGACTGGTTATGGAGGCTGACCCCTACCAGTTGATCGAGGGCATGACCATTGCCGGCTTGGCGGTAGGCGCGACTCAGGGCTATATCTACTTGCGCTCCGAATACCCGGTAGCCCACCGACTGCTCAATATTGCCCTGCAACGCGCCGCAGAGGCAAATTTTATTGGCGACAACATCCAAGGCTCGGGGCGCGATTTTCATCTCGAGGTGCGCCTCGGCGCTGGTGCCTATATTTGCGGCGAAGAGACCTCGCTTCTGGAGAGCCTCGAGGGCAAGCGCGGTATGGTCAGAGCCAAGCCGCCGCTGCCGGCTATCGAGGGCCTATTCGGCCAACCGACCGTGGTCAACAACGTTCTCACTCTGGCGGCCGTGTCGACGGTACTCGAACGCGGTGCGGCGGCTTATGAGAGCTTTGGTATGGGTCGCTCGCGCGGCACGCTGGCGATACAGTTGGCAGGAAATATTAAACGCGGCGGTCTGATCGAGTTAGCCTTTGGCGTGACCCTGCGCGAGATCGTCGAAGACTATGGTCAGGGCACCTACAGCGGGTTGCCAGTGCGCGCTATTCAGGTCGGCGGCCCGCTCGGGGCGTTCCTCCCCGAGTCGCAATGGGATACGCCGCTCGACTATGAGGCCTTTGCAAAGATCGGCGCCATGATTGGCCACGGCGGTATCGTGGTGTTTGACAGCAGCGCAGACATGGCCGCGCAGGCGCGCTTTGCGATGGAATTTTGCGTCGCCGAATCCTGCGGTAAGTGCACGCCCTGCCGGATTGGCGCGGTGCGTGGCGTCGAGGTCATCGACCGCATTCTGGCCGACGAGCATCGCGCCGACAACATGATCTTGCTCCACGAACTCTGCGATACCATGGAGATGGGTTCGCTGTGCGCCATGGGCGGCATGACGCCCTATCCGGTGCGCAGTGCCATCACCCACTTTTCAAGCGATTTTAGCCGCCGCTAGGAGGCAGCCATCATGGTCGAATTTTACCAACCCCAAGCCGATTTTGGCACTCCGATGAGCGTCGGCAAACAGCTGGTGACCCTGAGTATCGACGGCGTATCGGTAACCGTTGCCGAGGGCACCTCGGTGATGCGCGCCGCCGCCGAGAGCGGTATCAAGGTGCCACGCCTGTGTGCTACCGATCAGTTGGCCTCGTTTGGCTCCTGCCGAGTTTGCCTAGTAGAAATTGAGGGTAGACGCGGCTTTCCCGCATCCTGCACCACCACCGTCGAGGCTGGTATGCAAGTGCAAACCCAATCCGATGCGATCGGCAAACTACGACGCAATGTGATGGAATTGTATATCTCCGACCATCCATTGGACTGCCTAACCTGCCCGACCAATGGCGATTGCGAATTACAAGATACCGCCGGCGAGGTCGGCTTGCGCTCGGTGCGTTATGGCTTCGACGGCGACAACCATCTAGACGCTGAAAAAGATCAATCCAACCCCTATTTTACCTTCGACCCATCGAAATGCATTGTCTGCTCGCGCTGCGTGCGCGCCTGTGAAGAGGTTCAAGGCACCTTTGCACTGACCATAGAGGGCCGTGGCTTTGAGTCCAAGGTCAGCGCCAGTCAAGCCGACGCTTTCATGGACTCTGAATGCGTGTCTTGTGGCGCCTGCGTGAACGTCTGCCCCACCGCGACACTCACCGAAAAAAGCATTATCGACGCAGGAAAACCGGAACACGCGGTCACCACCACCTGCGCCTACTGCGGCGTTGGTTGTTCCTTTAAAGCCGAAATGAAGGGCAATCAAGTGGTGCGTATGACACCCTACAAAGACGGTAAGGCAAACGAGGGCCACGCCTGCGTCAAGGGCCGCTTCGCCTTCGGCTACGCCACCCACAAAGACCGCATCACCACACCGATGATCCGCGATAGCATCGACGATCCTTGGCGCGAAGTCTCCTGGGACGAGGCGGTCAACTATACCGCCGAGCGATTTAAAGCCATTCAGTCCGAGTATGGCCGCACTAGCATTGGCGCCATCTCGTCGAGTCGCTGCACCAATGAAGAGGTCTATTTGGTACAGAAAATGGTGCGCGCGGGCTTTGGTAACAACAATATCGACACCTGCGCCCGTGTCTGCCACTCACCGACCGGCTTCGGCTTGAAGACCACGCTCGGTGAATCCGCCGGCACCCAGACCTTTGCTTCGGTGGCCGAGGCCGACGTGATCATCGTCATGGGCGCCAACCCCACAGAGGCGCATCCGGTATTTGGATCGCGACTAAAGCGCCGTCTCCGCGAGGGCGCCAAACTGATCGTTATCGATCCGCGCAAGATCGAACTGGTGAGTTCGCCACATATTACCGCCGACTACCACCTGCCAGTGCGCCCAGGCACCAACGTCACGGTGTTGAATGCACTGGCGCACGTCATAGTCAACGAGGAACTCGAAGCGCGCAGCTATATAGAGCAACGCTGTGACGTCGAAGAATTTGAACGCTGGCTGGTGTTTATCGGCAATCCGCGCCACGCGCCCGAGAACACCGAAGAGATCACCGGCGTACCCGCTGCAGATTTACGCGCTGCCGCGCGTCTATATGCCAGCGGCGGCAACGGCGCCATTTTTTACGGGCTCGGCGTGACCGAACACAGCCAAGGCTCGACCGCGGTCATGGCGATCGCCAATCTTGCCATGCTCACCGGCAATGTCGGTCGTGAAGGCGTTGGCGTCAATCCATTGCGCGGACAGAACAACGTTCAGGGCTCTTGTGACATGGGCTCATTTCCTCATGAACTGCCCGGTTACCGGCATATTTCGGATACCACAACGCGGCAACTCTTCGAGAGCGAGTGGAACGTAACGCTCGACTCTGAACCCGGTCTGCGCATTCCAAACATGTTTGATGCGGCTTTGGATGGGGACTTTAAGGGGCTCTACTGTCAGGGCGAAGACATCGCTCAGTCCGACCCCAACACCCAGCACGTCGAGGCTGCGCTGCGCGCTATCGAATGTCTCGTGGTGCAAGATATATTTCTTAATGAAACCGCCAAGTTTGCCCATGTGTTTTTACCCGGCGCATCCTTTTTAGAAAAAGATGGTACCTTTACCAACGCCGAGCGACGCATATCGCGGGTGCGCAAGGCAATCCCGCCACTCAGTGGCAAGGCCGATTGGCAGGCAACCATGGCGCTTGCCAATGCGCTAGGCTGCCCGATGAACTATAGCCACCCATCCGAAATCATGGACGAAATCGCGCGCTTAACGCCGACTTTTCGGGGTGTTTCCTACGCCAAACTAGAGCAGCTTGGGAGTATTCAATGGCCCTGTAACGACCTAACGCCGGAGGGCACGCCGATTATGCACATCGACCAATTTGTCCGTGGCAAGGGTTTTTTTGCCATGACCGAGTACGTCGCTACCACCGAGCGCGCCAACCGCAAGTTTCCACTGTTACTGACCACCGGTCGGATCCTCTCACAATACAACGTCGGCGCCCAGACCCGACGCACCGACAACAGCCAATGGCACGCTGAAGACCTACTGGAGATTCATCCTCACGACGCCGAGGAACGGGGTATCTCCCATGACGATTGGGTCGGCGTCAACAGCCGCGTTGGCGATACGGTGCTGCGCGCCGACGTCACCGAACGAGTCAAACCGGGCGTGGTCTATACCACCTTTCACCACCCGGTGTCCGGCGCTAACGTCATCACCACCGACAACAGCGACTGGGCGACTAATTGCCCTGAGTACAAGGTCACCG
>CALGJN010000094.1:0-6049 GCA_937920185.1 uncultured Cellvibrionales bacterium
TGGCGCACCCGGAGAGATTCGAACTCCCGACCAAGTGGTTCGAAGCCACCTACTCTATCCAGCTGAGCTACGGGTGCGTAGGTTACTGATGGGTTATTATACCTGATTTTGTCTTTTAGGGTATTGCTACCGACCCTTACCGCTCCAAATATTGCAGCTTATCGGGCACGCCATTCCACTCGGCATGATCTGCGGGCGGCTCTTTTTGCTCGCTGATATTCGGCCATATTTCGGCGAGTTCGGCGTTTAATTCAAGAAATATTTCCTGGCCCTCGGGCACTTCGTCTTCGGCAAAAATTGCTTCAACGGGGCACTCTGGCTCGCACAGCGCACAATCGATGCACTCGTCGGGGTGGATGACCAAAAAATTCGGCCCCTCGTAAAAGCAATCGACTGGGCACACCTCGACGCAGTCAGTGTGTTTACATTTAATGCAATTGTCGCCAACGATAAATGTCATGCAAATCGTTCTCTGTGTGGTGCTCTGGGTGGCTCGCCTAAGACGTTGTTTACGCGGGTATAAAAGTCTTGTGCCCGTAATCAGCGCGGCATTATAGCAGGTGAATAAAGCCTGTGTAGGACTCTATTAATGATATTTTGATCTATATTATACCGCTTTATTGGCGCGCTTTTTTTAGCTGGTAGAGTACTTCTAGCGCCTCTTTAGGAGACATTTCGTCCGGCTGTAGGCTGTCGAGTATCTGTTCTAGCTGAGTATTTACCGGTGGCGCAAAGAGTTCTGGTTGACGAGGCGTGTCAGGCGTTGGCGAACTGCTCTGGCTGGTTTGGTTGGCTTGGCTGGCGGATTCTAAGGTCGCTAATTCGATCCGTGCACGGGCGATCACCGCCGCCGGTATGCCGGCCAGTTTGGCCACCTGAATACCGTAGCTCTTGCTGGCGGGGCCCTCTTGGATGCTGTGTAAAAACACCAAATCGTCGCCGTATTCGGTGGCGTCCAGATGTAAATTAATGGCGCCATCAACTTGTTCGGGTAGTCGCGTTAGCTCAAAATAGTGGGTGGCAAACAGCGTCATTGCGTGCACTTTTTCGGCGAGATGATAGGCGCAGGCCCAAGCCAGCGAGAGCCCGTCAAAGGTACTGGTGCCGCGACCCACTTCGTCCATCAGTACCAGGCTTCGGTCGCTGGCGTTGTTGAGAATGTTAGCGGTTTCGGTCATTTCGACCATAAACGTGGAGCGCCCGCCGGCGAGATCGTCAGACGATCCAATGCGGGTAAATATGCGATCAACAAGGCCGATGGTGGCGCTTTGCGCGGGCACGTAGCTGCCAATTTGGGCGAGTAAAACGATCAGCGCGGCCTGGCGCATGTAGGTCGATTTACCGCCCATATTTGGGCCGGTGATAATCAGCATCTGTCGCGAACTGTTCATAATTAGGTCGTTGGCGACAAAGGGTTCGCTCAATACTTGTTCGACCACTGGGTGGCGGCCTGCGCGAATGTCGATGCCGGGTGCGTTTTGCAGCGTTGGCCGGTTGAGTTTGAGGGCGTGGGCGCGCTCGGCCAGCGTCGCCAAAACGTCCAGCTCTGCGACGGCAGTGGCGCAGTTTTGCAGCGTCGGCAGGCTCGCAGCCAGGGTTTCTAGGAGTGCCTCATAGAGGTGTTTTTCACGACTCAGCGATCGGCTTTTGGCGCTCAGGGCCCGATCCTCAAACTCTTTTAGTTCTGGGGTGATAAAGCGCTCGGCATTTTTCAAGGTCTGACGGCGAATGTAATCGATTGGCGCGTTATCGCTCTGACCGCGTGAGATCTCAATAAAATAGCCGTGCACGCGGTTGTAACCGACCTTTAATGTGGCGATCCCGGTGCGCGCTTGCTCGCGCTGTTCGAGGGCCAATAAAAATTCGCCGGCGTTGGTGGTCAGGCCGCGAAGCTCATCGAGCTCTTCATCGTAACCATCGGCGATTACGCCGCCTTCGCGAATCACCATCGGCGGATTGTCTTGCAGCGCGCGCTCTAGCAGTGCCTGCAAGTCAGGCAGTGGTTCCGCTAGCGCAGCCAAATGTTGCAGGCGTGCTCCTTGGGCCACAGCCAGCAGCGGTTGTACCTGCGGCAACGCGGCGAGGGCGGTACGCAGTCGCGTGAGATCGCGGGGGCGTGCAGAGCGCAAGGCAACGCGGGTTAAGATTCGCTCCATATCGCCAATTTGTTTTAAATGGCCGTGCAATTGCTCGTAGAGGTAGTTGTCTTGCAAACCGCCGATGCTCGATTGCCTCGCCTCTAGCGTCGCCAGGTCTTGCAGTGGTCGGTTTAGCCAGCGGCGGAGCAGACGGCTGGCCATGCTGGTGGCGCAGTGGTCGATGACATCGAGCAGGGTGTTGTCGCGGCCGCCACTGAGGTTGCAGTCGAGCTCGAGGTTTTTGCGGCTGGCGGCATCCATAGCAACGCTGTCGAGGCGATTTTCTGCATGCAGCGCCTGAATATGCGGCAGCGCACCGCGCTGCGTGTCGAGGGCATACTGCAGCAGGCAGCCGGCGGCGGCGATGCCGAGGGGCAGGTGGTCGCAGCCAAAGCCGTTGAGATCTCGGGTGCCAAATTGACGGTTGAGCAACCGTTGGGCATTGTCGAGGTCGAACTCCCATGGCGGTCGACTGCGCACAGTTTGGCGCGGCGCAAATTGAAGCGCGCTGAGTTCTTCAGACACCAATAGTTCGACCGGATTAAGGCGTTGCAATTCGCTCAGCAACTCGTCTTCGCCAATCACCTCTAACACTTGAAAACGTCCGGAACTCATATCCAGCGTCGCCACCCCATAATGGGTTTGATGGGCGACGATCGCCGCCAGTAAACTGTCGCTCTGATCGTCGAGAAGCGCTTCGTCAGTGAGAGTGCCCGGGGTAAGCACCCGCACCACGCGCCGCTCGACTGGTCCTTTGCTGGTAGCGGGATCGCCGATCTGCTCGCAAATCGCCACCGAAACGCCAAGTTTGACCAATTTGGCAAGGTAGTTTTCGGCGGCGTGATAGGGTACGCCTGCCATCGGAATCGGTTTGCCCTGCGCCTTGCCTCGGGCAGTCAGGGTGACGCCCAGCAGTTCGCTGGCACGCTTGGCGTCGTCAAAGAACACCTCGTAAAAATCGCCCATCCGATAAAATAGCAAATCATTGGGGTGCTCGGCTTTAATACGCAGATATTGTTGCATCATCGGCGTGTGGGTATCTGCGGCGGTTTTGCTAGTCATGGATAGTAAGTTCTGACGATTTTAAAGTGTTGGTACTCTATCAGATTCGTCGTCTTGGTGGGCGCTGCGTTTGCTTTTTGCGGGGGATTTTTTTGCCGAACTGGCGTGCCTTAAAGGTGCTCTCATTGGAATCTCGATGTGGTGTTCCGCGGCGTCCTTGCGCGGTTGAAAAAAAACCATAATCGGGGCGATTAATTTATCCATATCTCTGTGTTATGACGCCGATTGACGTTACACTTTGCGCATGAATACAGCAATTAATCGCTTGGCGTTAGAGCTTGGCGAACAACTCGCCAAACGTCGTCATCGCGTAACTACCGCCGAGTCGTGTACCGGCGGTGGCGTGGCCAGCGCGATAACCGAGGTGGCTGGCAGTTCTGGTTGGTTTGAGGTGGGTTATGTGACCTACTCAAACCGACATAAACAGCAAGTTTTGGGTGTTGCCAAGTCGATCCTTGCCGAACATGGCGCGGTCAGCGAGGCCGTCGTGCGGGCCATGGTCGATGGGGCATTAAAGGCCTCGGGAGCAGACTATGGCATTGCCATTAGTGGCATTGCCGGGCCGACTGGTGGTAGCGCCGACAAACCCGTGGGTACTGTTTGGTTTGCCTGGCAGGGGCCACTGGGCAGTGAGGCCGCTTGCCGGCGTTTTGACGGCGACCGACGCTCAGTGCGTGAGCAGGCGGTAGAATTTTCTTTGCACCAGCTGTTGCATCTAGTATCTGAATAGACTACTGTACAACTATACAGTAATTGACTTGAAGCTGCGGGTTAGGCAGCTTCGATGAATCAACCGATCGACGACGAGGTAATCACCATGAATGCGAACAAAGAGAAAGCGCTAGAAGCCGCGCTGGGTCAAATCGAACGCCAGTTTGGCAAGGGCACGGTCATGCGCATGGGCGAGGAAAATCGTCCGGCCATACCGGCGATTTCGACCGGTTCGCTGGGTTTGGATATCGCGCTTGGCATCGGCGGTCTGCCGAAAGGCCGCGTGGTCGAAATATATGGCCCTGAGTCGTCTGGTAAGACAACCTTGACGTTGCAAGTGATTGCCGAGGCGCAAAAAGCCGGTGGTACCTGTGCGTTTATTGACGCCGAGCATGCGCTAGATCCTGGCTACGCCGAAAAACTCGGTGTGGTAGTCGACGATTTAATTGTGTCGCAGCCAGACACCGGCGAGCAGGCGCTGGAAGTGACCGATATGCTGGTCCGATCTGGTGCCGTCGATGTGCTGGTGGTCGATTCGGTCGCAGCACTCACGCCTCGCGCAGAGATCGAGGGTGAGATGGGCGATCATCACGTGGGCCTGCAGGCGCGTTTGATGTCGCAGGCGCTGCGCAAGCTTACCGGCAACATTAAAAGCGCCAATTGTTTGGTGATCTTCATTAACCAGATTCGTATGAAGATCGGTGTGATGTTCGGTAGTCCAGAAACCACCACCGGCGGCAACGCGCTGAAGTTTTATTCGTCGGTACGACTCGATATTCGGCGTATCGGAGCAGTCAAAGAGGGCGACGAAATTATTGGCAATGAAACCCGCGTTAAGGTGGTTAAAAACAAGGTGTCACCGCCCTTTAAGCAAGCCGAATTTCAGATACTCTACGGTCGGGGTATTAACCACAACGGCGAGCTTGTCGATCTTGGCGTCAAGCATGGTTTGATCGATAAATCCGGCGCTTGGTATGCCTACAAAGGTGATAAAATTGGGCAGGGCAAGGCCAACGTGTGTAAATTTTTGAATGATAACAAGCCAATGGCGGATGAGATTGAAGCCTTGATCCGCGCCAAAGAGCTCGCTGGTTTGACGCCGGTGGCCGAGAGTCCGAAGCAGGCGCTGGACGCCGAATAGCGCCATGGCTTTGCCATTACAAAAAAGAAGGGAAAAACGAAAAAGCGCTCACTGGGCGCTTTTTTTTGGTTATGATTTTCGGCGCCACGTCACGGTTGGCCACTCACGGATGGGTTATTCCTCCGATGGGGTTGTCTATGGATGAGGTTGACTATGGATGAGGTTGACTATGGATGAAGTTGACTATGGCTGATACCCCCGTCGTTTCGGCGGCTAAAATTCGTTCGGCAGCGCTGGATATTCTCACCGGTCGCGAATACTCGCGCCACGAACTAGCGAAAAAGTTACAGCGTAAGTTTGACGCTCAGAGTAGCCTCGACGAAGTGCTAGATGGCCTGGTAGCCGATCAATTACAATGCGACCGCCGCTATACTGAGGCGTTTATCCGATCGCGTAGAATGCGCGGTCAGGGGCCATTGCGGATCGCATCAGATATTCGTCAAAAGGGTATCGACAAAGAATTGCTGTCGTCGGTGTTGGCGGATATGGCAATCGATTGGTTTAGCGTCGTTGCCGAGGTGAATCGTCGTAAATATGGCCCAGAGCGCCCACAGGATCGTGCCGAAAAAGCCAAGCGCGTGCGCTTTTTGCAGTCGCGCGGTTTTAATTTAGAGCAGATTGTCGCTGCGGTGGACGGTATTGACGACGTTTAATGCAAGGTGCTTAAACGTCGTGCTTGGCGGTGCGATAGCGGTTAAAGATCTCCACTAAGCGAGCCTCGATCCAGCTTTCAGCGGATAGGTTTTGGATGAAGCCACAGTGGCCGCCGTGCGTCTGTACGTCGATGGTTAACTGTGGTGGCGCGTTGATCTTGGCGATGTCCTCGCTCGGTACCACTGGGTCGTCGGCCGCGGCGATCAGATAGGCCGGAAGATCCAGTGCCGCGAGTCGATCCCCGGTGATGCCGTAGGCTGTAAAGTACGCCGTCGGATTAGGGAACGGGGTGAACTTTGGTATAAACGTCGCGTTGATTTGATCGAGCGTGCGCGCTGCTGAG
>CALGJN010000095.1:0-5789 GCA_937920185.1 uncultured Cellvibrionales bacterium
CGAGTGCGGTTGTTCCAGACGTCAACAAGACCACGTCTGAGGCTTCCATGGCGAGTTTTGACTGCTGCTCCAACAACCGCACCTCAGCGAGATTAAAAGACCCGAGCAACGCGGTTAGTTGACGATAGCGCGCCGCATTGGCGGCCGGCACCAGCACCTGAAGGTTGGGAACATCTTCCCTAACCCGCGCTACAACCTGCATAAAAAGTGGCGCCATCATGTCGACTTCGGATCCCCGGCTCCCCGGCATCAGCGTCAAAGTAGGCGTATCCATTTGCAGGCCAAGTGCGCGCCGAGCGCCAATGGTGTCTGGCTGCAGTGGGTATTGATCCGCAAGTGGGTGTCCGACAAACCGCACGGGCACCTGGTGCTGACGATAAAAGTCGCTTTCAAACGGCAGTAGGGTCAGCATCAAGTCGACGCAGCGGACAATTTTTTTAATCCGCCCCTGTCGCCAGGCCCACACCGAGGGGCTAACGTAGTGAATGGTTTTGATACCCGACTGGCGCAGTGACAACTCGATTTGTAAATTGAAATCCGGCGAATCTATGCCAATAAAGGCGGCCGGCGGGGTTTCTCGATATCGCCTAATCAACGCGCGGCGCATCGACAGTAACTCTGGCAGCCGCTTCAGCGGTTCGACAAAGCCCATTACCGAAAGGCGTTCCATCTCGAAGTGCGACTGGAAACCCAGCGCCTGCATCAATGGGCCGCCAACGCCTTCAAAATGGGCATTTGGGTAGTGTTTACGGAGCGCTTTGATGAGGTCGGCGCCGAGTATGTCGCCCGAGGATTCGCCTACCACCATCGCAAATATAGGCGTGTTCGACATTTAGCGAATAATACCGCGGGTCGAGTGCTTGATCGAATCTAGAAAAAGTTCGATGACTGCATCATCGCCCAGCGCCGCAATTTCTAAAAGCGCCTCATCGAGGGCTAATCCTCGCCGGTAAAGTAGCTTGTAGGCCCGGTTGGCGAGAGAAATTTGCGCGCTTGAAAACCCGCGACGTTTGAGCCCTTCTCGATTGATCGTCCGCGGTTCTGCCGGGCTGCCAAAGGCCGTCACAAAGGCTGGAATATCATGATAGATAAAGGCTCCTGGCCCGACAAAGCAATGCGCTCCGATATGCACGAATTGATGCACCAGCGTATACCCGGACAAGATCGCCCAGTCGCCAACCAAAACGTGCCCCGCTAAACTGGCGTTGTTGACTAAAATGGTGTGATTGCCCACCCTGCAGTCGTGGCCGACGTGCACGTAGGCCATCAGTAGATTGTCGTTACCAATCACCGTTTCGCCACGATCCTGCGCGGTTCCACGATGAATGGTCACCCCTTCGCGGATGGTATTGTTATCTCCAATCAGCAACCTTGTTGCCTCACCGGCGTATTTCAAGTCGGGAGTCGAATCACCGATGGTCGAAAACTGAAATATCTTATTGTTGTTACCAATCACTGTCGGGCCCTTGATAACAACGTGCGACGCGATGTCACAATCAGCGCCAACCACCACTCCTGGACCGATCAGCGTCCACGGCCCAATCTGGGTGTTTTCACCTATCTGCGCCGACGGATCGATAATCGCTGAAGCGTGGATCACTCGAATTTTTCTCGCTCTTGATAGGCACATAACAGCGTCGCTTCACAGGCCGTCTGACCTTCGACTACGGCGGTGGTGCGAAAGCGCCAGAGGTTGCGTTTTACCGCCTCTACCTCAGAGGTCAACATCAACTGATCTCCCGGCACTACGGGTTGTTTAAAGCGCACCCGATCGACCCCAGCAAACAAATACAACATACCATCATCGGCTTTTTGGCCGGTGGTGACGAAGCCTAAAATGCCAGAAATTTGTGCCATGGCCTCGATGATTAATACCCCGGGGAATATCGGCGCACCGGGAAAGTGTCCGGCAAAAACCTCTTCATTAAAGCTGATGTTTTTATAGCCGAGAATCCGTTTTCCCGACTCAACTTCCAAAACTCGATCCACCAACAGCATTGGATAGCGGTGCGGCAGCAAGGCCATAATGTCGTTTACGTTCATCATTTATTTCATCCGCACCTAAGTTAATACTCCATTAATTATCGATCGATTTATGTCTTAATCGTCGCTTGAACGCGTCCTTTTGTCCAGTGCATCGAGGCGGCTGGCAAGCGTCGCTAACTGGGCAAAGCCGACGGCATTCCGACGCCATCGACCAGATTTCATCAACGGCAGCGCTGCGTTTGAATAGGATCCCGATTCGGTAATCGATTTGGTCACCGTCGATCGTGCCGTCACCTGCACTCGGTCGGCGAGTTGCAAGTGCCCGTAGACCGCCGCATCCCCAGCCAGCACGCAATTGTCGCCAATCACGGAGCTACCGGCGATAGCCGCATAGGCCGCCATGGCGACATTATCGCCCAGGCGTACATTGTGCGCTATCTGTACATGATTATCTAAAATCACGCCCGAACCTATAACGGTATCGCCAATAGCGCCTCGGTCAATCGTCGAACAGGCACCGACCTCGACCCGATCACCGATCTTAACGCCACCGATTTGATGAATTTTTTGCCAGCCGCCATCGCCGTCTGGTGCAAAACCAAAGCCATCTGCGCCAATCACCGAGCCACTGTGCACCGTGACCTGGCTGCCCATGGCAACATCGTGATAGATAGTCACATTGCTTTCAATACGACAGCCGGAGCCCAACGAGGAGCGCTCTCCGATCGTCGAGTTGGCGCCAATATAACAGCCACTGCCAATCGATACTCCAGCGCCAATCACCGCGCACGGGCCGATGTAACAATCGCTCGCCACCACAGCATCCGAAGAGATCACCGCAGACGGGTGAATCTCGCGCGTTGGTTGCGGTGCGGTGACAAACCACTGGGTTAGTTTCGCATAACTCAGATAGGGATCGTGGCTAACCAGACAAACACGCGGGAATCTATCGGCATGCTCCGCCGACAATATCACCGCGCCAGCACCACTATCCTTCAGCAGCGCTAAATAACGCGGGTTGGCAACAAAGCTAATATCGCTAGCACCGGCGTCCTCAAGCGTTGCCAATCCACTAATCGGTGTGTCGGGGCAACCCCTGAGTTCAAGCTCTAAAAAGTCTGCAAGTTCCGCTGCTCGATAGGCAGTTTTCATTGCGTGTCACTGGGACGGCTTTTTGTTCAAACGATCTACGACCTTAGCGGTGACGTTGCTCTCGGGACTTGCCATCACCAGTGATTCGGCCTTTAGCAAGATAGTAATTCCCTCTTCCTTAATCACCGTCTCTAACGCCTCTTGTGCCTTGGGCAGTAGCTCTTGATAAATTTTCTGCTGCAACTGCTGCTGCTCTGCCTTAATTTTTCGACCCGCCAATTCAGCATCCGCCTTGGCGTATTCCATTTTCTTCTGGTGATCGGCGGCTTGTTCTTGCGACCAGGTCAAGCGCTTGGACTCGGCTTCTTTAGCGAGCGCCTGAAAATCCGCAGCCGAGCCTTCATACTTGGCTTTAAGGGCGACAAAGTCACTGCCCTCTGAAGCGTCTTTAGCGCGTTGTTGAGCAGCATCAGACGCGAAAATCGCGCCGGCAAAATCGATCACTGCAATTTTTTCAGCCGCGGCCACCATCACCGGGGTAAACGCAATCAAGGCGACCAACAACACAAACAGTGACTTTATTTTCTGCACTTTACTTCTCCTAGCTATAGTTAAAATTGATTTCCGAGCGAGAACTGAAACACTTCGGTCTCATCATATTCGCTCTTATTTAAAGGTTTGGCAATACTAAAGGTAATCGGCCCAAAGCCGCTCAACCAGGTCGCGCCCAAGCCCACTGAATACCGTAACTCACCCGCTTCGGGTTTAAAACAGTTGACCTGAGTGGCGCCACATTTGGAGTTAAAGATATTGCCGGCATCAAAGAACAGCGCCGATTGCACCGATCGCTGATCTTTGAGAAAGGGCAACGGGAAAATAATCTCAGCGCCCAGTTCAATTTGGATGTTACCGCCAATTGGATCGGGATCGTCATAATAGTAGCCGCCACTGGCGGTTGGCGGTGTGTCTTGGGGACCCAAGGTATTGCGCTTAAACCCGCGTACCGAACCAAAGCCACCACCATAAAAATTCTTGAAAAAAGGTAATTGACTGGTGCCACCATAGGACTCACCGTAGCCCAAGTCCGAGCGTAATTTTAACGTCAACGACCGCGTCAAGCCACGTAAATACTGCCCTGAATAGGTCAGTTTGTAATACTCTAATCCCGATCCGGGCACCGACACATCCATTCCCAGTCGCTGCGACGTTCCGCGCGTGGCAAATACACCGCGGTTTAAGGTAGACCGAACCCAATTGATATTGAAATTTACGGTATCGAAATCGGTACCATTTTCGTCGACAAAGGCGGCAATTTCAGACGACGCATATCTGCCCGTCTCGAGCGCTAAATTCTCATAGCCAAAACCGAGACCAATGCGCTCAACTTCAGACACTGGGTAACTCCAGTTAACACTCGCGCCGTAGCTGTTGGTTGAGAAACTGGCAATATTGATTTCATCGTAGTTGGTTTTACGACCAAATAACGAGTACCCAACGCTGACCCCATCGACGGTAAAATAGGGCTCGGTATAACTAAAATTCACCGATGTTTGATAGCGACTGCGGTTGATTCCGACGCCCACCTGCTTGCCAGTCCCGAGAAAATTGTTCTCACTCAGGTTCGCGCCGAGAATCAATCCGGTACCCTGCGCAAAGCCCAAGCTGGCACCGACTGAGCCCGAGGGCTGCTCCTCCACGGTGTAGACCACATCAATTTGGTCGTTAGTTCCGGGAACCGGTATATTTTCAATATTGACCTCTTTGAAAAACCCCAGACGCTCAAGGCGTACCTTGGAGTGTTCGATCAAGGCATTGTTCGCCGAACCACCCTCCATCTGCCGCATCTCGCGACGCAGAACCATACTCGCGGTCTTGGTATTACCGCGAAATTCGATGCGTCGCACGTAGGCGCGCATTCCCGGCTTGATCAGATAAGTGATCTTGGCCGTCTTGCTCTCCTCGTCGATGTCGGGGTAGCCACTGACCTCGGCAAAGGTATAGCCTTCATTGCCCAAGCGCTTGGTGATGTACTCGCTCGACGCGGTCATCAAAGCTTGCGAAAAGGTCATTCCCTCGCGCAGTATGACGAGCGCTTTGATCTGTTCTTCGGGGATTTTAAGCTCACCCGCCAAGTCCACTTCATCGATCGTATAGATATCGCCCTCATCGATATTGATCGTGATGTAGACCGAATCCTTAGCCGCATTGATAGAAACTTGGGTGCTCGCCAATTCGAACTTGAGATAACCGCGATCTAAATACCAGGACTCCAGCGTGTCCAGATCCCCCGTTAGCTTTTCCCGCGCGTACTTGTCATCGCTCGTAATCCACGATAACCAGCCGGTTTTGCGCTGCTCAAACGTTTCGAGCAACTCCTCTTGGGAGAACGCCTGATTGCCGATAATATTGATGTGACGAATTTTCGCCACGTCGCCCTCGTCGATATCTATGTTAATCGCGACGCGGTTGCGCGGCAGTTGTTGCACTTCGGTTTCGACCAAGGCGCCATAACGCCCCTGCGCTACATACTGGCGTTGCAACTCCTGCGTCATCCCCTCGAGGATCACCTGCCGAAAGATCTGCCCTTCGGCGAGACCATTGTCGCGCAACGCAGACAGTAATTGCTCGGTTTCGATTGCCTTATTGCCATCGAGTTTTATTTCTGTGACCGCAGGCCGTTCGCCGAGCCCGATCACCAAAACATTGTTGTC
>CALGJN010000096.1:0-2109 GCA_937920185.1 uncultured Cellvibrionales bacterium
CCTCTTATCCTTTTTAGGATATTTTTTAAGGGACCATCCCAGGTCCCTTTTTTTTTACCTGCTATTTTTACCTTGCTAGATATTGCTCGTCTTTTATTGCTGAAATGCACTCTTTAATAGCCTCTAACCATTGCCAACAACCTAAAGCGCGCTTAAAAAACACTCTAAATCATCGCCTTTTATACCCGAACTGGCTGTGCGCGTAACGCGATTTTGTTGCCAAACATAGGACATCAAAAGCCATACTAAAAACGTATACCACTTATCGTAATAATGCATTAGGTTTATGCGCAGAGTGGGCGTAATGTGCGCGCATTGGGTCGCCGACCCCACCACTTTAGGAAGCAACACCATGTTACTGACATACATTATTTTGGGTTTTACTGCATTAGCGGGTGCCGCTATCGCCAAAGACGAAATGAGCAAACTATAAACCGCACAAACCGCTCATTTAAACCCAAGTAGACGCAATCAAAACCCTCTGATCTTTATTTGGAGATTTTTAAAGGAACCATCCCAGGTTCCTTTTTTTTGCCCATTTTTTGCCCATTTTTTACTCATAATATTTCCTACTCTATATGGCCCGCGACACAATCACCCTCCCTACCCCGCCAAGGCGGCCCTACCCGATTATTATTGCAAATCACCTCTAGCATCTAGGGTGGGAATTTGCTGTCCGCGCAACCAGCCCTTTGCCTACACGCGTGGCTGGGTAGACGTCGGCTAAATAGCCGCTCACCTTTCTAACCAACTAGAGAGAATGTATCCTGTGACCCCGTTTACTTTGTAATATAGCGCGACCATCAACAATTGAACGTGCAAAAGATCGACCACACTGCTGCGCCAATACATTTACAACATTTTAGGAAACGCCCAATGAACTACCAAACAATGTCCTTTACCGTGGAAAAAAACACTGCAATCATCCGGCTAACGAGACCGGAATCGGCCAATACAATGACCGCTAAGATGATGGACGAATTGCTCGATGTCTCGATCCAGTGCGACACTAACCCAGACGTGCGTGCGGTGTTGTTTTTAGCTGAAGGGCCGATCTTTTGCGCGGGTGGCGACTTGAGCTCGTTCGTCAGTGCCGGAAATGAAATCACCGCAAAAATCAAACGTTGGGTGACCAGCTTTCACGGCTCTATCGCCCTATTTTCGCGCATGAATACCCCTATCGTTGTCGCCGTAAAAGGCATTGCAGCCGGCGCCGGTTTGAGCATGGTCTCTATGGCCGACTATGTGGTGGCCGGCGAGTCGGCTAAGTTTGTGGTTGCCTATACCGCCGCTGGCCTCTCGCCAGATGGCAGTGCAACCTACCATTTGCCGCGGCGTATTGGCGACAGCCGAGCGCGCGAAATGATGCTGACTAACCGACGGCTAGATTCTGCCACGGCCTTAAACTGGGGGCTGGTCAACCAAGTGGTCAGCGATGACGAGGTCGACCAGAGTGGCATTGAACTGGCTGCCTCTTTAGCCGCAGGGTCTGCGCCTGCCATGGCGGCAGTCAAAGATTTGTTGCGCGAATCGTACAACAATGGCTTAGAAACTCAGATGGAACTCGAAGCTCGATCCATCGCTGCGTTGGCTGGCAGTCCCGACGGACAGGAAGGCATGCATGCCTTTTTAAATAAGCGTAAGCCGGTATTTGGTAAAGGCTGATCTAACCAAATAATCAGTCATATCGAAGGCTATTTTGAGACCTGCAAGATCGGATAAAAGGTTTTTTATCCTGCCCAGATAGGCCATAGGCATGCGATGCTGCCGAGATTTTTACAACAGTTCGCACGCCCCATCAAAGTCGAAGCGCGGCAGTCTGTAAAAAATCTGCTTGAATCGCCATAACCGAAACAGCACAGAAAACCCGAAATCACTGTCGTGCCGATAAAAAACGCATCATTGAGCAACTGATTGTTACACCCTGACTAGGGCCGCAATCAAGCCCCAAGGTGGTTTTGGCGCAGCGCTATAGGGCATGCCACGCTGCCAGCCGGCGCGCATAGATTGTGATTGTCGGCGCGCTCTTTATTTTCAGCCCACTCTCTACTTTTAGCCCACTCTCTACTTTCAGCCCATTCTCTACTTCCAGCCCACTCTCTATTCCAG
>CALGJN010000097.1:0-8477 GCA_937920185.1 uncultured Cellvibrionales bacterium
TGGATCTACAGCCTATGCGTTGTCCGCCGGGGGGCCGCTGCTGTTTCCAGAATTGGACGCGATTGTGGTGGTGCCGCTCAACCCTCACACCCTGAGTAGTCGCGCCATTGCATTGCAGGGCAGTGCGTGCATTGAACTGCGCGTTGGAACGAGAAATGAACTGATGCCTCAGATTACCTGCGATGGACACAATGACTACACCA
The DNA here is from genome assembly GCA_937920185.1 of uncultured Cellvibrionales bacterium. Taxonomy (GTDB): domain Bacteria; phylum Pseudomonadota; class Gammaproteobacteria; order Pseudomonadales; family Porticoccaceae; genus TMED48. Next base: position 204 of record CALGJN010000097.1, read on the forward strand.
CGCAACCTGGTGACATTATTCGTATCGCTAAACATCCCAAAGAAATCACTTTGATTCACCCGCTTGATAATAATTTTTACAGCGTTTGTCGATCCAAGTTGGGCTGGGGCAGTCGCCTTGGAGTGGTTACCGACGGTGAATGATTTAGGTGATCCGAGTCCCCCAAGCATGGTCGACAAAGCGCGACTTTCAGCGCTCGCCAACCCGTTGGTCAGCGTGTTGTTGGCGCTGTCATTGGTGGGTTACGCGTTTGGTAGCTATGGCTTTCCAGTGCCGAAAATGTTGCTTTTCGGAGGTTTGGAAGATGGCCATTATTGGCGCTTAATCACGCCGATATTCCTTCATTTTGGTGCTCTACACTTGGTTTTTAATGCGCTTTGGTTAGGGCTCTTAGGCAGTAAGATTGAGCGCGCTGCGGGCTCAATTCAAGCACTGATGCTGATCGTCGCAATAGCCATAGCATCCAATGTCGGCCAATACCTATGGACCGGATCGGTGCGTTTTGGCGGCATGTCGGGGGTGATCTATGGCCTGCTCGGATACCTTTGGATACACCATTCGATGTTTCCGCGCCCGATTTATGCCCTACCTCGCGAGTTGGTTGGGTTTATGCTTGCTTGGTTGTTGATTTGTATGACTGGCGTGTTGGATTTTTTACTCGGAGTAGGCATCGCCAATGCGGCGCATCTATGCGGTTTGTTGGCGGGGATGGCGCTCGGTCTGATTTTTGGCTACGTCGAATCCCACAAGCGCGCCAATCGGCAATAATCTGCGTATATCACTCGCTTTTACAGCTTAGCCTATGGTTGAGATTTTGAGGTCAATGATATGGAATTTAAACAACTGCTCGAAACGCTAACGCCGGCGATCTATGAGGCCTTCAAGCGCGCCATTGAGATTGGCAAATGGCCCGATGGAAGGCGCCTGAGCGACGAGCAGCGAGAACTGTGTATGCAGGCGGTGATCGCCTACGAAATGCGTCAACCCGAAACGCAAAGAACGGGTTATGTGCCGCCCAAAAATAGCGCCTGTGAACTGCCCGACGACGATGAGAAACCACTGGTGTGGCACTCTTAAAAGGTCGGTAAATTCCGCTATACTGCACGCCATGGCAAGCAAAAATTTAGTCCTTTTTAACACCCCTTGGCTAACCATTAAGTAGCCTAACGTGAAGTAGCCTAACGTGGTTACAGGAGAATACCGTGAAAGACGCAATAGCCAAGTCCATTTATCTGAGCGACTACCAAGTTTCGAATTTTTTGATCGATCGAACAGATTTGTCTTTTGAATTGGGCGATGAGATCACCGTGGTGCGCGCAAAAATGGCCATCAGACGCAATCCACAGTGCCAACGAAACGCCGATCGGACGCTACTGCTCGATGGTGGCGTCGACCTGCAGTTGCAGAGTTTCAGCGTCGATGGGCGACTACTTGGCGATGACGATTATCGCCGCGATGGCGAGACGCTGGCTATTTTTGATTTCCCGGAGCAGGCGCTGTTGGAGAGCGTGGTGCACATTCAACCGCAACTTAATACTGCGCTTAACGGACTCTATCAATCGCGCGGAATGTTTTGCAGTCAGTGCGAAGCCCAGGGGTTTAGACAGATCACTTTTTATCTCGACCGGCCGGATATCATGTCCGAATTCAGCACCGAAATAGTCGCCGATGCGCAACGTTACCCGGTGCTCTTGTCGAATGGAAATCCAACCAAGCGCGAGATTTTGAGCGATGGGCGGCACCGAGTTGTATGGCATGATCCGTTTGTAAAGCCGGCCTACTTGTTTGCGCTTGTGGCCGGCTCGCTAAGCGTGATCGAGGACAGTTTTGTGACCTGCAGTGGGCGCACCGTGGCGCTGCAAATATTTGTCGAGGACAAGGACACCGATAAATGCGCGCATGCGATGACATCGCTTAAGAAGTCGATGCGCTGGGACGAAGAAGTCTATGGACGCGAGTACGACTTGGATATTTTTATGATCGTTGCGGTCGATGACTTTAATATGGGGGCGATGGAGAATAAGGGCCTCAATATTTTTAATACCTCCGCGGTGCTCGCCAATCCGGCGACCACTACCGATGCGTCTTTTCAAAACGTCGAGGCGATCGTCGCCCACGAATATTTTCACAACTGGTCGGGTAACCGCGTCACCTGTCGGGATTGGTTCCAACTGAGCCTTAAAGAGGGCTTTACAGTCTTTCGCGACGCGCAATTTTCAGCCGATATGAACTCGCCGACGGTCAAGCGGATTCAGGACGTCGCATTTTTACGCACCCATCAGTTTGCCGAGGATGGTGGGCCGATGTCGCACCCGGTTCAGCCGGACTCCTATATGGAGATAAATAACTTTTACACCGTTACCATCTATGAAAAGGGTGCCGAAATTGTCGGTATGCTGCACAGTATGCTCGGCAGTCAGATGTTTCGGCAGGCTACCGACCTGTATTTTCAGCGCCACGATGGACAGGCGGTGACCATCGAAGAATTTGTCGTTGCTATGGAGGAGACCAGTGGTCGAGATTTGAGCCAGTTCAGACTCTGGTACAAGCAATCTGGAACGCCGCGTCTGGATGTGACTTCGAGCTATTCCGAGGAGCGCCGAGAACTGACGCTCAAGTTTCAACAGCACTGTCCAGACACCCCCGGACAGACCGATAAGGCGCCCTTCCTGATTCCAGTCGTGCTCGGTCTGTTGTCAGCTGATGGCTCCGATGCGCCGCTGAACGCCGCTGGTGACCAGCAATTGGTGATTGATGTGACCGAGGCTGAGCAGCAGGTAGTGATCGAAAATGTGGCTGGCGAGGTGGTGCCATCGCTACTGAGAGGGTTCTCCGCGCCGGTCAAACTGCACTACCCATACACCAGCGCGCAACTCGCGCACCTGATGACTCACGACAGCGACGGCTTTAATCGCTGGGATGCGGGTCAACAGTTGGCGCTCAATATTCTTCAGCAGCAGGCGTTTAACAGCCAGCACGATTTACCGTTAGAACTCGATGGCACGCTGGTTGACGCCTACCAAGGCCTGCTGGACGACGTCGAACTCGACGCGGCGATGGTGGCCTTGATGCTGCAACTACCGGGCGAAGCCCTGCTGCATGAGACCGGTGCCGAGGTCAATCCTATCGCAGTGCACGACGGTCGTCAGTTCGTTAGGGCGACGTTGGCGGGGATGTTGCAAGCTCCTTTGGAAAGGCTCTATGAGCGGCACAATAAGCAACAAAATTACAGTCCTGAGGCACAGCAAATTGGCAGTCGCAGTCTAAAAAATGCGGCGCTGGATTATTTGATGTTGACCGATGTCGGCGTTCAGTTGGCATGGCAGCAATTTCAAACAGCCGACAATATGACCGATCAATCGGCGGCGCTCAGAGCGCTGGTCCATTGTCCAACCGCCGGCGATTTCGCCAGTCGCGCGCTAGAATCATTTGAAAAGCAGTGGTCAGATGAGGCCTTGGTGATTAATCTCTGGTTGCAGATACAGGCAACAAATCCGCAGGCGGGCGGCTTGGCTCGGGTTGAGGCATTGCTCGAACACGCACATTTCAGTATTACAAACCCGAACAAGGTGCGCAGTCTGATCGGCGCCTTTTGCCAAGCTAATCTGGTGAATTTTCACGCCCCAGACGGCAGTGGTTATGCATTTCTAGCGCGATATATCACCCAATTAAACGCCATTAACCCGCAAGTTGCGGCGCGCTTGGTAACACCACTGACGCGCTGGAGAAAGTTTGCAGAGCCGCATGGTGAGGCCATGCGCCATGCGCTGCAACAGGTTGCGGACCACGGCGGCTTGGCCAAGGATATTCAGGAAATTGTCACCAAATCCCTGTAGCTGCAAGGGCCGCCTCGGGCTTGATTTACTTACTCGCTGGGATGCGGATGGTCTCGATCAACGCTTGGACGTCGGCGGGCGGTGGCGCAGTGACGCGACTTATCAGTATCGCGATGGCGAAGTTTAATAGCATGCCAAGCGCGCCAATGCCCTCGGGCGAAACGCCCCACAGCCAATGTTCAGCGCTGTTTAGTTGCGGCATGGCAAACTTGAAGTAGACGATATAGGCAAAGGTAAAGGTCAGTCCCGATAGCATGCCGGCAATCGCGCCCTCGCGGTTTACCGAGGTGGAAAAAATGCCCAGTAAAAGCGCTGGGAATAACGAAGCGGCGGCCAGTCCAAAGGCGAAAGCGACTACTTGGGCGACGAACGCCGGTGGGTAGATACCAAACAGCCCAGCGATGCAGACGGCGACTGCCGCGGCCAGTCGAGCCGCCAGTAGTTCTTGCTGTTCACTTATTCGCGGCATCAGCGTCTGTTTTAACAGGTCGTGGGATATCGCGCTTGAGATAACCAGCAGCAGGCCCGCTGCGGTCGACAGCGCAGCGGCGACACCACCCGCGGCAACCAATGCAATCACCCAGCCGGGCAATCCGGCAATTTCCGGGTTGGCGAGAACGATAATGTCGCGATCGATATAGACCTCGTTGGCATTGTCTGTGGGTGCATTGCTCAGTAGGCGTTCGCCAAGTTCGCCTCGGGCACCAGTGAACGCCGGTTTGGTTGGCGATAGGGCGCTCCCGGCGCGGTATTGCATGCGGCCATCGGCGTTTTTGTCCTGCCACGCGACCAGTCCGGTGTCCTCCCACTGGCTAAACCATGCGGGCGCTTCAGTGTAGGGCGTATTGTTCACTGTATCGATCAGATTGAGCCGCGCAAAGGCTGCGACCGCGGGTGCAGTCGTGTAAAGAATGGCGATAAAAACTAGCGCATAGCCAGCTGATAGTCGCGCGTCGGATACTTTTGGCACGGTGAAAAACCGCACCAATACATGCGGTAAGCCGGCCGTGCCAAACATCAGGGCAGCGGTAATCGCAAATACATCGATGGTCGATTTACTGCCCTCGGTGTAGCGATCAAATCCGAGTTCTGTCAGTACGCCGTCGAGTTTTTGCAACACCGATTGTTGCGATCCATCGTTGACCTCCGCGCCAAACCCGAGTTGAGGGATGGGGTTGTCGGTGATCATTAAGGATATAAAAATTGCCGGTACCATATAGGCGAAAATCAGTACGCAGTACTGCGCGACTTGGGTGTAGGTGATGCCTTTCATGCCGCCAAGCACCGCGTACATGAAGACCACCGCCATGCCGATGATCACGCCAGTCTCGACCTCAACCTCGAGAAAGCGCGAGAACACAATGCCAACACCGCGCATTTGACCCGCGACATAGGTGAACGATACAAAGATTAGACAGACCACCGCGACCATTCGCGCGGTTTGCGAATAGTAGCGCTCGCCGATGAAATCGGGAACGGTAAAACGGCCAAATTTGCGGAGGTAGGGGGCGAGTAATAATGCCAGTAGCACATAGCCCCCGGTCCAGCCCAATAGATACACCGAGCCATCGCGGCCGATAAAGGAAATGATCCCGGCCATGGAAATAAAAGACGCCGCGCTCATCCAGTCGGCCGCGGTGGCCATGCCATTGGCGACGGGGTGAATCCCGCCCCCGGCAATGTAGAAGTCTTTAGTGGAAGCCGCCCGCGACCAAATTGCGATGCCGATATACAGCGCAAAGGACAATCCGACCAACAGGTAGGTCAGTGCTTGAGTGCTCACGATGTTTTCTCAGGATGGTGGTCTGAATCGGCTACGTCAAACTGTTTGTCGAGTGTTTTCATCCGCCATGCATAGACAAAAATAAGTACCACAAAAACTAAAATAGCGCCTTGATGCGCGAACCAAAAGCCCAGCTTAAAACCATAAAATGAAAATTGATCGAGCCAGTCGATCCAGAGAATACTGCAGCCGAACGATACCATAAACCAGATAGATAACAGCTTGGCGAGCAAGCTAAGATTGGCCCGCCAGTAGTCTCGGTGTTGTTGTTTTTGCGGGAGATTACTCATCGGGAGTCCCATTATTGAAGTTGTTTTTTCCGATTGCAGACGCTCTCGGGCTTAGCCAACTAGATGTGCCGCAAAGCTTACCATCAGTGACTGGCGTTATCGACTCCCGCCGGTTGGATAGAGAGGTTGCAGTGGCCGCTCGCCGCTTCGCTGCGTTGTGGTTGGCTGTACCGTCTGTCGTCCGAGTTGATCGAAAAGGCGATCTAAATCGATGGTTGCAGAACTTTTCTGATCGTACAGGTGAGCGTCGAGCGCAGCAAACTCGGTGCGTAAAATGCTGTCCTGTAACTGCTCAGCGAGCGCTTGCAGTGTTTTTGGCGGCGTATCCGGCAATAGCGTTTGCCCCCACTGTAGAATGCTTTGACGCATACCGAGTAAATTATCTTCAGCCGCTTCGCGACGGATGGTTTTAAGTTGTTGCTTGAGACTTGGGCGATTTTGAGCGGGCCTATTTAGGTTCTTTGTGGGCAGTGGTACTGCGCTTCTTGTGCGCAGTAATAACAGGCCGGCAATCGCACTTAACAGCAGCGCGTTGGCCGATAGAGAGAACAGTAGTAGGCGCGAGGGCTGCGCCGCATTCTCCGGTGCAGCGGATGCCTCGAGTGGCGCTTCGGCGCCCGGCACCGCCGATGTCGGCAAACTCGCCTGGCGTTCTGCGGCGGCGGCGGCTATTTGCAGTACGCGCCCCGCGAGCACCGTGCGTTCGGGTTGTCCAGTGCGCGTGTTCCACCAGGCGACCTCGAGTGCGGGGAGTTGGATCTGTCCTTCGCGGTTGGGTACCAACGCCATGGATTCTATGCGCACACCCAGCGCACCATCGTCAGTATTGCGGGTTTCCAATTGCGCCTTGTCTGGATAGACGCGGTGGTCATCAGCGGCGGCGAAGTTTAGCGGGTGAATTTGTGCGCCGGTGAGCCCCTCGGCGGTAATGGTAATGCTGCGGGTGACGGGCTCGCCGACGCGGAGCTCGCCGAGGTCGCTACTCCAGGTTTCGGTCAGTTCCACCTGCGCGCTTGGCATCCACTGATCTCCAGCGATCTTTGCTGGCCGCTGCAATACCTCGATTCGTTTGCTCTCGGTATTGCGCAAGACCTGATTGCCGCGCTGTCTAAAGCCGCCAAATTGGCGTTGGCGGGGAGCTTCAAACGCACCAAAGCGTTGCGCTGGGATAGTCAATTCACCACTGGTTTGCGGGAAGACTGCGAAGCGTACTTCGATGACTAGATAGTCGCGCCCATCGACGCGCTTTTGATATTGATTTTCAGCCACCTGCCGGACGATGGCTCCGTCGACGGTGAGCGGCGTTAGGTTGTAGTCGGTCAGTGAAACCGAGGTATAAAGCCGCAGCGTTAACAAGATCTGTTGTTGCACATACACGCTGTTTTTGTCGACCACCGCCTCGGCAAAGATCGGCCGCACATTGGCACTGGTGGATGAGCGACCAGCGCTCGGTTGAACCTTTAATTCCAGCGCATTGCTGACTTCGCCGCGCAAGTTGAGTGACGGAATCACTAGCTTGCCGGTACGCCGCGGGATAAGCACCAGATTCCACTCGGTGGATGATTCCGCACGACCATTACTGACGGTGTACTGCTGTTGCCGGTTGTTGGAGATAATTTCGAAGTCGCTATTGAGAGCGCTGACATCCAGTTGTACGTTGCCAACTTGCGCATCTACGCGGAGCGTTAATTGCACGCTCTCGTTATCATAGACCGAGCTGCGATCGAGAGACGCGGTCAAGGCAGCATGACCGTTCGATGCCAGTGCAAGGAGCGCTAAAGCGCCGACCATGCAACGCGTCACGATGATGGCTAATGGCGTAATTTTACCGGTAGATCGTTTCATTGGGCGTCTGGCTCCGCGGTTGGCACGGGGTTGTGGGTCGACATTTAATAGCGCTCCGATGCTTCATTGTTGGGAGGACTAGGCCGCCGCGGTTGGTTGGCTCGTTGGCGTGCCTGATATTCAAATTTTGCCCGCAACAATCCCCCTGGGTCATCCGGCACACTGCGCAGTAACTGCTCGAGTTCCTGTTGCGCTTGACGCTCTTCTGGGCTTTCGGTGGACGGCTCTGCTGGGCTCGGTTGTTCGCGCTCTTTAGGTGGCGTTTCGCTCTGTTCTTGCTCGGGCGTGTTAGGCGAATCTTGGCTTTCCGAATCGGTGGGTTGTTGCTGCTCATCGGAGTTATCGTTGGGTGATGGATCGTTATCTGGTCGGTCGTTTTGTCGATCCTGGTCACGCTTCGATTGTTGCTCCTGCTCCTGCTCCTGCTCCTGATCTTGATCCTGCTCCTGATCCTGATCCTGATCCTGATCCTGATCCTGCTCCTGCTCCTGATCCTGATTCTCGCCTTGTTGTTGCTGCT